>JAHLFO010000092.1 GCA_018883785.1 Candidatus Bacteroides intestinipullorum | reverse complement strand
CCCAGCTGGAGTGGCTGGACGCCACGCTGGCCGCCGCCAAGGAAGACTGGGTCGTCGTGGTGGGACACCACCCCATCTACGCCGAGACCTCGAAGGACGACGTGGAGCGCCTGGACATGCAGCGCCGCGTGGACACCATCCTGCGCCGCCACCGCGTGGACATGTACATCAACGGACACATCCACAACTTCCAGCACATCCGCATGAAGGACAGCGGGATTGACTATATCACCAACTCCTCCGGCTCGCTCAGCCGCAAGGTGAAGCCCGTAGAGGGCACCGTCTTCTGCAGCAGCGAACCGGGCTTCTCCATCCTCTCCGCCAGCCCCGCGTCGTTGGAACTGCGCATGGTGGACAAGCACGGACAGGTGCTCCACACTGTGACACGCACAAAATAAATACGAAAGACTGATTATTGCTTCTTTTTCAAGGAAATCCCCCGCCGCGCAACGCTGAGAGTTGCGGACGGGGGATTGTTGTTCCTCGCACGATGCCCCGGAGGTCACTCGCCCAACGGACGGTCCAGGCGCACCACCTGCGGGCGGGCAAACGGCCGGCTCGGCGTGGCGGCACGGGTCTGCGTGGACGCCACGTAGGTGCGCTGGTCGAAGTCGATGAATTCCTCCAGGTCGGGGGTGCGGCCCTCGCCACGCTTGATGATATTGGTGTAAATGGCGCGGCGCGACGGGGCGTTGAAGCCCGGCGTGTTGCCGTTCATCATGCTCTCCTTCGTAGGACGCCAGACACCGGACAGATACGTGGCGCCTCCCTCGAAGACGCCCAGGCCCTGGCCCTCGTAGCGGGTGTCGGAGAGGAAGTCGCTCCACAACACCTCCTGCGGGTCGTCCGTGAAGTCCACGTTCAGCCACCAGCCGAAGTCCTCCTGCTGCTGGCGCAGTTGGGTTATCTCGTCGTCGGGAATCACGGGATTCTCCTCGTAGGCATACTCGTCCTGCAGCTTGCCGATGCCGTGGCCCACGGTCTCGTGCACCAGCACGCGGCGGAAGTCCTCGCTTTCCAGGTTGCCGATGACGGAGAAATAGGCGATGCAGAAGTCAAGCGGCGTGTTATTGCCGTCATACCAGAAGAAATAGTTGCTGCCCTTGTAGGCATCGGAATTGAGGATGACCACCACCTGCGTGTTTTCCAGGTCGATTCCCTCCACCTTCTTCACATAATCCTGCACGGTCGTGTGGTCGCCGCCCACCGTGGTGCTCGTGCCGCTGTCCATCCAGCAGCCCAGGGCCGTCTCGCCAGTGCCGAACACATTGGTGGACGACACCACCTTCACGCAGTAGATGTCGAAATAGTCCCTCATCTCGCTGATGGGGTATTCCGTGAAGAGGTTCTCCACGGCCTTGTCCATCACCTCCTCGTAATAGCCGCTCTCTATCTCGGTGTCGATGAATCCGTCGCCCATCAGCACCAGGGGGATGCCGTCGCCCACGGTGTGCTCCTGGAGGACGACCACCTTGCCGTCTTCCCCGTAGTCCTCGCTCGTCCCGCTATTCTGCCCGGCCTGCACGAGCGTGGCCGTGGCCAGGATATAGGGGTTGAGGTTCGTTTTGTCAATCGGTTCCTTCACGAAGTAATACGTGATCGAGCGGGACTGGTTCCCCTCGTTGGGCGCGACGCGCAGGGAGATGTGGAAGGAAGACTCTGCCACGCGGGTGGCCGTTGCGTTCCGGTCCGTAATCCAATCCACGTTCGCAGAAGAATAGACGCCGAAGTCGCCCTGTGCGATGGTGGTGTGGAAGTTGATGTCCAGGTCGCCTCCTTCCTTGGACACCTGGTAGGTGGTCTCATCCAGACGGATGTACTCCTCCTGCCTGACGGTGATCTGCAGGGGCGAATCGCCGGACATCAGGGTCAGGGTGGCGGTGCGCTCGCCGCCGGTGTCGTTGGGACTGATGACGCTCAACGTCAGTTTATGGTCACCGGCCTCGCCGCTGGCGGGACTCACCTGCAGCCAGACGTCATCGTCATCCGAGGTCTCCACCTTTGATGTCCACGCCTGCGAGGCATGGAAAGACAGCTGGCTGTCCGCCCCAGACTGCGCCTCCAGCACGACACTCGCGCCCTCCGGCAAGTCGACCGACAGGCCCGGCGTATCGTCCGAGCAAGAATACACAAACAATAATCCCAACAGCAGGGACCAGAGAAAAGTCTTGTTCTTCATAACATTCAGTTGAAATTGATAAGTAAACGCCAAAAATAAGTATTCTCCCCGAATAACGGAAACTTCCGCCCCTAAAATTGCCCCGGCCATCGAATAAATAGGATAAGAAGTCTAAAAAACGCCCCGTTCCCTTCCGATTGCTAACGATTTACGCTATCTTTGCGCCCCGAATAGACATAGAGAAAAAAACATTATGGCCGTAACAATCAAGCAAGTCTCCACCCAGCGAGACCTGAAACGCTTTATCCGTTTCAACTACGAACTGTACAAGCACAGCCCCTACTCGGTGCCCGACCTGTATGACGACATGCTGACGACATTCAACAAGCAGAAAAACCCGGCATTCGAGTTCTGCGAGGCCGACTATTTCCTGGCCTACAAGGATGGCAAACTCGTGGGGCGCGTGGCCGCCATCATCAACCGGCGGGCCAACGAGACTTGGAACAAGAAGGAAGTGCGCTTCGGATGGATAGACTTCACGGACGACACGGAGGTGTCCGAGGCACTGATCCGCACCGTCGAGCAATGGGGCAAGGAACGGGGCATGACGCACATCCAAGGCCCCCTGGGCTTCACCGACATGGATGCCGAAGGAATGCTGATAGAAGGCTTCGACCAGCCGGGCACCATGGCCACCACCTATAACTATCCCTACTACCCCGCCCATCTGGAACGCCTGGGCTTCCGCAAGGATGCCGACTGGGTGGAATACAAAATCTACATCCCCGACGCCATCCCGGAGAAGCACCGCCGCATCTCCGACCTCATCCAGCGCAAGTATAACCTGAAGATTAAGAAATACACCTCGGGCAAGAAAATCGCCCGGGACTACGGCCAGGCCATCTTCGACCTGGTGAACGAAGCCTACCGCCCCCTCTACGGCTACTCCGCCCTGACCCAACGGCAGATAGACCAGTACATCAAGTCCTACCTGCCCATCCTGGACCTGCGCATGGTGACCCTCATCACCGACGCAGAGGACCAACTGGTGGCCGTAGGCATCTCCATGCCCAGCCTGTCCCGCGCCCTGCAGCAATCCCACGGCCGCCTGTTGCCCTTCGGCTGGTTCTACCTGCTGAAGGCCCTGTTCTTCAAGCGCCGCTCGCACATCCTGGACCTGCTGCTCGTGGCCGTAAAGCCCGAATACCAGAACAAGGGAGTCAACGCCCTGCTCTTCTCCGACCTCATCCCCGTCTACCAGCAACTGGGCTTCGAATATGCCGAAAGCAACCCCGAACTGGAACTGAACGGCAAGGTGCAGGCCCAGTGGGACTACTTCCGGACGGAACAGCACAAGCGGCGGAGGGCGTTCGTCAAGGAAATCGGGAATTAAAAAGAACGTCCGGCCCTGATGCCGGATGCGGCTCGGGTGGGCATGAAAAAAGTGGAAGAAACCAGGACAAAATCCGCGCAAGAAAACGTATCTTTGCACCCCCGAAAGCCATCAGGCCTTTTAAAGAAGCATATTAACTAACTATGAGAGTCATTGTCGACAACAAAATCCCCTTCATCCGCGAGGCCATCGAGCACATCGCCGACGAAGTGGTCTATGCACCCGGCAACGCATTCACGCCGGAACTTGTGAAGGACGCCGATGCCCTGGTCATCCGCACCCGCACGCACTGCGACCGCACCCTGCTGGAGGGCAGCCGCGTACAGTTCATTGCCACTGCCACCATCGGCTTCGACCATATAGACACGGAATATTGCCAGGCAGCGGGCATCGCATGGGCCAACGCGCCGGGATGTAACGCTCCCTCCGTGGCGCAATACCTGCATTCGGTCCTGCTCCTGCTGCAGATGAAACAGGACAAACCGCTGACGGGACGCACCATTGGCATCGTGGGCGTGGGCCACGTGGGGAGCCTGGTGGCCGAAGTGGCCGGCGACCTGGGCATGAAGGTCCTGCTCAATGACCCGCCCCGCGAGGAACAGGAAGGCCCCGGACGCTATGCCCCCCTGCGCCAACTGGCCGAGGAGGCAGACTTCATCAGCCTGCACGTCCCCCTCGTCCGCGACGGCCGGCACCGGACGTTCCACCTGGCCGACGAGGCATTCTTCCACTCCCTGCACCGCAAACCGGTCTTCATCAACACGTCGCGCGGCGAAGTGGCCGACACGCCCGCCCTGCTGCAGGCCCTGGAAAACGGACAAATAGCGGACGCCGTCATCGACGTGTGGGAGAACGAGCCGGACATCGACCGCACCCTGCTGCAAAGGGCCTTCATCGGCACGCCCCACATCGCCGGCTACTCCGCCGACGGCAAGGCCAACGCCACCCGCATGGCCCTGACGGCGCTCTGCCGCTTCTTCGGCCGGAAACCCGACTTCCACATCGTGCCGCCCAAGCCGCTGAACCCCGTCATCACCGCCGCCAACGAGACGGAAGCCTACCTGCAAATGTATGACCCCCGCCGCGACAGCGACGCGCTGAAGACGCACCCCGAACAGTTCGAGCAACTGCGGGGCGACTATCCGCTGCGACGGGAGAGGCAGGCATACCTGTTCAGGCAGGGATAAACCCCAAAACCGCCCGGCGGGCGGCGGTCTTAGGCTGCAAAGACACGGGCGCCTCCGCGCTTGCCTTTCCCTTTGCTAACAATGCCCAAACGACATTCAGAAGAGACGAAATCACTGCACCGCCTTCTCCTTGCCGAAGAACCAAGGCGACACACGCAGCCTGTCCATCGCCCACGCCAGGCCGATGCTGCCCGCCACGCCGAGGGCCACGGATACCACGAGGAACACTATCCCCGTCGGCTCGAAGCGGAAGTAAGGCAGATAGAGCTTGGAAACGAACGTGAAGACGGGGGAGAACAACAGGATGGGCAACGTGTTCCGCCCGATGAAGCAAGCCGCCCGCTCCACACGCCGGGGCAACCAACGACATATCCCCAGCAGAAAACAAAGACAGAAGAAGGTGATGGCCACTCCGCCCAGGCACCCCCGGTCCAGATTGGCAGGAAACAGGCACAGCAACACCAACGGCAACCCTGCCACCCAGGACGGACGGAACACCTCTGCAAAGCGGAATCCCGATGCAGCCACCGCCCAGCCGGCAAGGAAGTACATCGCCGTGGGGAACGACAGCAGCCCGCAAACGTCCAATCCCCACAACGCCAGCCCGAAGACCATCAGCCGCGTGAACAGCCCGGCACGCAACCCGTGCCACACCACCGCCTGAAGCAGCAGACAGAGCATCCACGTATGCAAGTACCAATACGGCCCCAACGGATGCAGGAACACTTTCTCCAACAGGACCGGCAGCGTCAGCCCGTCCAGATGCTCGCGGACAGGCAACAGGCTGCACATCGCCGTATAACCCGCCTCCATCACCACGTAGGGCACGAACACCCACCACAACTTCCGCCCCAATGCGCCCCACGGCTTCCGAGGGTTGGCCAGATAGCCCGATATGAGCAAGAAGCCCGGCATGTGGAACGTGTAAACCACCTGCTTGGCATACGGATAGCTGTCGCCGATGTACACCAGGTGGAAGGCTACCATCAGGAGGATGAGCACGCAACGAAGATAATCTATTTCGGAGATACGGGCAGGCATGGGCACGGTGTTTTGTTAACTTTCACGCCACAAAGGTACATCATCTGCCGCGGGCATGCAAGTGATACTTAGAAGTTGTACTTCAGCGTGAACAAGCATTCCAACGGACGGAGAGCAAACGAATACGTGTACAAGTCGTAATTGCTGAGACGGGTATAGGCATAGACCCGCCGGTCTGTCAGGTTGCGCCCCGTGCACTCCACGTCAAACTTGCCCACCGAATAACGCACCCCGCCATCCACAAACACATTCGCCTGACGGCCGCTGCCTGAAAGCTCTGCATTGTTGTAGTACGCCTGGACAAAGACCTCAAACGACTTGAACGGGAAAAAGGAAAGGCCGGCGTGCGCGGTCACATCGTCCACCGCCACCGACGACAGCAGCGCATCGGATGCCTGCGACGTGCGCACATACTCCCCGTCCAGCGAGAACGACACCCGGTCTGCCCACAGGTAGCCCCTCGCCTCGCCCCGCAAGGTGTACATCCGGTTCTTGATGTCCAACACACGCCCCTGCCGCTGCGTCGTCCGCTTCAGGAAGACAGCACTGCCCATCAAGGAGAAAGTCGTGTTCCACGCCCGCACATTCTTGGAGACATTCGCCATGACATCGGCATTATATCCCGTGTGGCGGGCCTGCACCTGCCCCGTCGTGGTCTGGTCCTCATTCACCTCCGTCGTGCCCATACGGTTGTTGACGGTGCGGCTGAACATCCCCCGCAGCGAGCAGAACAGTCCTTCCACGGCATTGCGGTGGCGGAGAGACGCCGACACATAGTCGCTGCGCCGCACCCCCAGGATGCCCGCCCCGATGGTACTCTGCTGGCGGTAGGTCACATAGACCGGCTGCACCACAAAGTCTTCCATACCGCCGATGGCGTAACGCCGACCGCCCTCCAGGGTAGCTTTCACATTGCGGGGCAGAAAGAAGTAGAAAGTAGTGCGGAGCTCCACATAAGGCTTGTGCAAGGCATACGTGCCGCCTCCCCACACATCGCGGTACTTCAGGTCATACATCCTGACCGGTACCGACGTGCGCCACGTCACCCAGGCCCCTTTCCACTGGAAATAGGGTTCGGCGGAGGTCACCAGCTTATAGCCGCTGTCATCGTTCACAAACCGGGCCTCCTCTCCACGTCCCTGGCCGCCTTCCGAGCGGAAGGTCTCGTAGAACGACTCGAAAGACAAGTCCGCCCCCACGCTGCTCCGGGCACCTGCCAGCCAAGAGAAACCCGTGCTCTCCCGCGTGTGGAACGAAAGCCCCTCTGCCCACTGGCTGACCCCCACGGAATCGCGCGCCGGATAGACCGCCCGGATGGCATTGGACGGCGTGCTCGACACCGACACCAGCGACCTCACCTCGTACACCCGGCGCTCCTTGCGGAACACCGCGCTGAAGTCATTGCTGACGTTGTAATCGCGGTTGCGCAGCGTCTGCTCCATGAGGTCTTCGTTGGACAGCAGGTAGCGGTTGGCATTGAAGCACCCCTTGAAGCGCAACTCGTTCACCACATAACGCTCCGCCGCATTGTTCTCTACCTTGAGCGAGAGGTTGGCCTCGTGCCCGTCCAGCTCCGAGCTACCGGCCTCCACCACCCGCACAGGCTGGTTGCCCGAGGCATAGTATTCGGTCACCTGGGTATTCCGGTACGAGTCTTTGTCCCGGAGGTAGTCGGCAGTCACCGTCAGCGTCAGGTGTTCGCGGAGCTTCTGCAACGTATTCACCGAAGCAGTGGCCGAACGATTCTGGAAATAGCGCGACTGCGGAATCTGCGCCTCCCCGAAAGGCAGCTGCGCGAACAGGCCGTAGGCCAGGGTCTTCGTGTCGAACAGGCTGCCTATCAGCTGCTGCGTCTCGCTGCGGTAGGCCTCGCCGAAGTTGTTGCCCTTGGCCGTGACCAGGGTCTGGTTCTTGGGAGAGACCAACATGCCGAACAGCTCGCCCTGCCACTTCGTCTCCCCGCCCCAGCCGGCGCCGCCCTTCACATAGCCGATGGGCTTCAGCATGCGCTGCCGCTTCAGGGTCAGGTTCAGGGCCGCGCGGTCGCTCACCTTGAGGTCCTTCAACGCCTGCACGGGCTGGTGGTTCTCGTAGACGCTGACCGACGCGATGTCGTCCGGCGCTCGCCCTTGTCCGACCGCACCGTGCCCTGCACCTGCGCAGCCAGGCAACCACACCAACCAACCGCCCACAAAATCAGCAAGACAATCGCACGCCTCATCATCCGCCTACTCCAGTTCTATCGGGTTATAAAACATTTTTTCCCGAGAAACCTCTACCGCAGAACCATCGGGATTCTTGGGCTGATATTCCGTCCCTTCCACCATCTTCCAGGAACGGTTCTTATAGTCCCACAGGGCCTTGTTGAACTTCTCTCGCGTGGTCTTCATATAACTGCGCTTCTTATAGCCGAAATCAATCTTGTCCTGCTTGAAGCCGACGGCCTCGAAGCAATGTTCCTTCTTGTCATCCTCCACTTTCAGAATCAATCCCGGCAAATTCCCGAATTTCCACGGCCCGTTGTTCAAAGGGATGTCGCTATACCATGCCGTCCAGGACCTCCCCCTGAATTCGGCAGTGGCCTTGTGGCAAACATAGCCGCAAACCTCCTGCGTATCCGGTTGCAGCTTCCAGACAATGGCCGGTACAGGCTCTTCGTAGACAAAATTGTCCACGAACACCCGGTCATACATCGTCAATTTCGCGTTCTTCAGGTCTTTGATAAGATACTCCAACGTGGGTCGGAATTGGGAAAAGAATGCAGAATGCTGCCCCGCGGTAATAATTTCTCCCGCCCTCATCCGGGCATTAATCAAGGAATCCAACTGGTAGGCACCATAATTCTCATACTTGCTATACGTCGTCCCTACTTCCAGTATCTCATACACTTTCTTTCTGAAATCCAGCTCCGGATCATAAATCTCGTGAAGATACACACACTGGAATTCGCTTTTGTCCAGCAATTCCACTTTGGTCAGCCTGGCCGGTCGGTTGCTGCTATCGTCCCTCAGGATTCGCTGCGAAAAACACAACTGGGCAGACAGCATCAAGAGAAAAAATAGTTTGATTCGCATAACTGATTGATTTAAGTTTCATCAATATGTAAGTATAAACGCCCCGCAGACAGGCATATCCTCGCCCGTGGACAGGTATGCCTGCGAGCACGGGCGCAAGAGCAGCTGTCCGTAGCTACAGGCATACCCCTCATTTTTCCAAAAACAACGCCTTCCTTTCCGGATAGGTCAACGGACGGCCATCCGTCCCAAAGCCTTGTCCCCTAAAACCGGCGACCTTTTGCGAGAAGGCATACGGGTCTTCCCACATCAGCTTCACCAAGTCCTCATATTCCTTCCGGGTGCAATCCACATATTTCTTTTCGGGCACAGCCAGTTCTTTATAGGGCGCATTTTCTATCTCTATGCACGCGAAGCTGAACCAGTGTTCGCTGTCCTCGGCCTGCAAAATCAGTCCGGGCAGGCCATGCAGCTTCCACGGACCCTCCGAGACGGGGATATCCGGCGTGAACCACACCGTCCAATGCC
>JAHLFO010000010.1 GCA_018883785.1 Candidatus Bacteroides intestinipullorum | reverse complement strand
CCCTGCCGTGGAGCATCATTTTCCTGCTCTTCTGGTGGGACCTGCGCCAGCTCTACCTCTGCTCGTGGTGGGCAAGCTTCTGCCGCACGGTGTGGATGTTCGTCTACGGCTTCCTGCTGTTCATCGGCATCCTGAGTGTAGGTTTCGGACTATATTTGGTCGCCGAAGCCTTGCTCTCCGCTTAGGTATATCCCCGCCCGTGCTTACCCATGCCTCCGCCCGTGTCCGGCTGCTCGACCAAGCACGGGCGAGGATATACCTGTCCGGACGTGCCCTCCTGACTGCATCAGCACACTGATTATCAGCCCTAAAATTTGCTTATTTGCCGGATGATGCCTATCTTTGCCTCGCAAAACATATCAACCCTATGAAAGAAACCATACAAATACAAGAAAGGAAAACACCGCTGACCAAGGAGGAAATCTGGCGGCGGATGAAAGAACATAAACGGAAGAAAGAAGAACTGTTGGCGCAAATCCAGCAAGAGATGCGTGCCCGCATCAAAGAACGCACGGGTGAAGATGTAACTTCTTTTGAAGTATGGTGACACTGAATATAGAGCACATAAATGCTACCAGCCCATACAAGTTGACGCCGAACAGACGTCCCTTGTTTTATGACTTCATCACGGATTATGGGATAGATTATAATGCAGGATTCACGCCCAGCAACCTTCTGCCGGACATCGAAGCCTATGAGTTCGTACTTACCAATCCGAGTAACCGCAAGTCCCCCCGCGACCCCAAACTGCGCCAGAGCATCCTCACCCTGGTTTACGAATTTTTCCGCACACGGGAGGCAGTCATGCTCTATCTCTGCGAGACAGGCGACAACCGGCAGAAGCACCGCAGTCGCCTGTTTGAATCCTGGTTTCGCGCATCGGGTCACCAGACAACCTTTGCGTTTCTGTCCGCCCAAATCCCCGATGAAGAGGGTATCTCCAACTTTGTCGCACTCATCGTCCGTCCCGACCACCCACGGTTCGCCTTCATCGCCCAACAATTCAGCGACACAATCGAACTGTTCCGGGACAACAAGCCGGAAAACATCGGCTAAAACAAAAAAAGCCTTTTCCCGCTTGCCCAATCCAAATAAAATCAGTACCTTTGCGCCCGATTATTCCGCAACGGGTCCAATCAAGTGCTCTCTAAGTGATTAGGGGACCACCCGCCGGAGCTAACTTTTTAGCATTTATATAAAACAATGTACGTAATCGTAGAAATTCAAGGCCAGCAGTTCAAGGCTGAGGCCGGCAAGAAACTGTTCGTTCACCACATCCAGAACATTGAGAGCGGTGCAACAGTTGAGTTTGACAAGGTCCTGTTGGTGGACAAAGACGGTGACATCACCGTAGGCGTTCCCACCGTAGAAGGTGCAAAGGTGGTTTGCGAAGTGCTCTCCCCGCTGGTAAAGGGCGAAAAGGTGCTCGTGTTCCACAAGAAGAGAAGAAAAGGCTATCGCAAGCTGAAAGGCCATCGCGAACAGTTCACAGAGTTGACAATCAAAGAAGTAGTAGCTTAATCACATTAAAAACAACTAGAAGACATGGCACATAAAAAAGGTGTCGGCAGTTCTAAGAACGGCCGCGAATCAGCAAGTAAGAGATTAGGCGTCAAGATATTCGGTGGCGAAGTCTGCAAGGCAGGCAACATCATCGTTCGTCAGAGAGGCACAGAGTTTCACCCGGGCAAGAACATCGGCATGGGCAGTGACCACACTCTCTACGCCTTGGTAGACGGTACAGTACAGTTCAAGGTGGGCCGCGAGGACAGACGTTATGTTTCTGTCATTCCGGCAGAAGCCAATGCTGAGGCATAAGACTGCAAAACCATATAGCATAAAAAAGAGGGAACTTTCCGCAATGACGGAGTAGTTCCCTCTTTTATTTTTCCACCAGTCGTGCAACCGGCTCTTATTCCTTCACTTCCTCGTAACTGACATACTCGCCCTCATCCTTGCCGAATATCTTCTTGCGGTTGATGTGCAATTCGCCTTCCTCCACAGCCACGGTATCGTCGTCCGCAGAGGCATTGCCACGGCGCGTGTTGGTGGCTGAACCATTCCGAGGATTGTTGGTCGTATAATAATAGGTAGTGGTCTGCTTCCTGCCCTTGCCCATGCCGAACAACCGCCGTACAAAGGTGACCACGATGACGAAGCCCACCAGCAAGACAGCGAGGACGAGAAGCAAGATAAAGCCTAAGAAATGAAACATACGGTTCTGTTTAAGTTAAAAATATAAGGGTTGTATTGATAGTACTACAACAACCGTGCCAGTAATTTGTTCAAGCAGACTTCCGCGCCGTGAGGACGGACAGCAGCACATACCACACGATGCAGACAGCCAAGCCTTGTACCTGCCATAACATCAAGAAAACCACGCACAACAGCAGGAACAGGAAACGCAACTTGTTGTGCGTCCACGACAAATCCTTGAACTTCAGCGAGAACATCGGAATCTCGGACACCAACAGCCATGAAGAGAGGCACACCAATGCCAGCAGCACCAACGGATGTACCCCGCCACCCGTCAGGAAAGCATGTGCCCCCACCGCCAGCGATGCCCAAAACAGCGCATTGGCAGGCACAGGCAAACCCACAAACGACGTGGCCTGCCGCGTATCATTGTTGAACTTGGCCAAGCGAAGACCAGAAAACACGGCTATCAGGAAAGCCAGATAAGGGAAATAAGCAGAAACACCAGACATCCCATCCGGATAGGGCATCTCCCGGAAAAGCGAGAACACCACCACGGATGGCGCCAATCCGAAGCAGATGTCATCTGCCAGCGAATCGAGATCCTTGCCTATGATGGAATGGGCATCCAGCGCGCGCGCCGCCAACCCGTCGAAGAAGTCGAACACCGCCCCGATGACAATGAACAGCAACGCCAGCTCGTACTTGAACTGAAAAGCCATAACCGCAGCCACACAACCCGAAAAGAGATTCAGGCAAGTCAGCGTGTTGGGGATATGGCGGGTAATGCAATTGGCCATGATGAAAAGGGATTATTTAAGTTTGGCAATGACGGTTTGGTCGCCCGTGGTGGTCTGGCCCAACTTGACCAGCACCTCCGTGCCCAGCGGCAAGAACACATCCACCCGCGAGCCAAACTTGATGAAGCCCATGTGCTCGTCGATGTAGCACTCGTCACCCTCCACGGCGTAGGTGACGATGCGGCGGGCCATGGCGCCGGCTATCTGACGGGCCATCACCTCCACACCTTCGGGCGTCTCGATGACTACGGTGGAGCGCTCATTGTCCGTGCTCGCCTTGGGCAACCAGGCTTTCAGGTACTTGCCGTTCTGGTGCGTCACCTTCTTCACCGTGCCGTCCACGGGATACCAGTTGGCGTGCACGTTGGTCAGGCTCATGAAGATGGAAATCATGATGCGGCGGTCGTGGAAGTACTCGTTCTCCTCCACTTCTTCCACCACCACGACCTTGCCATCGGCGGGAGCCACCACGACCTTCGTCGTGTCGTGCCCGAAGAGGCGGATGGGACATCGGAAGAAATTGACCATGATGCCATAGACCACCAGGCTCAACACCGCCACGATATAAAACGGCACTTTGGTCTCCAGCCCCCAATAGAGGACAGCATTAATAAGAAACAGCAGCAGGAAACCGCCCGTCAGCGTATGCGTACCTTCGCGGTGCAAGCGTATCTTCTTCAATCTCTTCAAACGGACCATTCTCTTGTATATGTACTTACGGTTATATTTATAATAAAGTAATCTGCCTGCAAAAATAGGCTTATTTTGAAAACTAAACAAAAAAAGCGGACGGAAAAGTGCCTGTTGATAACTTTTGGAGGAATATTTTGCCAAATCCCGCATTTGGTTGTACCTTTATGCGCTCATTTCTCAAAAAAGGAATATCAACCCATGCAAGATTTCGTTCACTTACACGTACACACCCAATATTCCCTGTTGGACGGCCAAGCCAGCGTCAGCCGGCTGGTGGACAAAGCCATGCAGGACGGCATGAAAGGCATCGCCATCACCGACCACGGCAACATGTTCGGCGTCAAAGAATTCTACAACTACGTCAACAAGAAGAACAGCGGCCCGCGCGGGGAAATCAAGGACTTGAAGAAGCGCATCGCCGAGCTGGAAAAAGTTTCGCCGAAGGACGAACAAACCGAAGCGGAGCTGGCGGCTTGTCGAGACAAAATCGCCGAGGCGGAAAACAAGCTGTTCAAACCCATCATCGGCTGCGAGATGTACGTGGCACGCCGCACCATGGACAAGAAGGAAGGCAAACCCGACCAAAGCGGCTGGCACCTCATCGTCCTGGCCAAGAACGAAAAGGGCTACCACAACCTCATCAAGCTGGTGTCCCGCGCATGGACGAAGGGTTACTACATGCGTCCACGCACCGACCGAAGCGAACTGGAGAAATACCACGAGGGCCTCATCGTCTGCTCGGCCTGCCTGGGCGGAGAAGTGCCCAAGAAAATAACCGCCGAACATTATGAAGAAGCGGAAGAGGCCATCCAATGGTACAAAAACCTCTTCGGCGAAGATTATTACCTGGAGCTGCAACGCCACAAGGCCACCGTGCCCCGTGCCAACCACGAAGCCTACCCTTTGCAGCAGAAAGTGAACGCCAAGCTGCTGGAGTATGCCAAGAAATACAACATCAAGGTCATCTGCACCAACGACGTGCACTTCGTGGACGAGGAGAACGCCGAGGCGCACGACCATCTCATCTGCCTCAGCACCAACAAGGACCTGGACGACCCCACCCGTATGCTCTACACCAAACAGGAGTGGATGAAGACCAAGGCAGAGATGAACCAGCTCTTCGAGGACGTGCCCGAAGCCCTGAGCAACACGCTGGAAATCCTGGACAAGGTGGAGTATTACTCCATCGACCACGCGCCCATCATGCCCACCTTCGCCATCCCCGAGGACTTCGGCACGGAAGAGGAGTATCGCCGGAAATACACCGAGAAAGACCTCTTCGACGAATTCACCCGGGATGAAAACGGCAACGTGGTACTGGACGAAGCTGCCGCCAACGCCAAAATCAAGCGCCTGGGCGGATACGAGAAACTGTACCGCATCAAACTGGAAGCCGACTACCTGGCCAAACTGACCTTCGACGGAGCCAAGAAGCTGTATGGCGACCCGCTCTCCGAAGAAGTACGCGAACGGCTGGTATTTGAGTTATATATAATGAAAACGATGGGCTTCCCGGGCTACTTCCTCATCGTGCAGGACTTCATCAATGCGGCGCGTACCCAGCTGGGCGTGTCCGTCGGCCCGGGACGTGGTTCGGCAGCCGGATCGGCGGTGGCCTACTGCCTGGGCATCACCAAGATAGACCCCATCCAATACGATCTGCTGTTCGAGCGTTTCCTCAACCCCGACCGTATCTCCTTGCCCGATATTGACGTGGACTTCGACGATGATGGACGCGGGGAAGTGCTGCGCTGGGTAACGGAGAAATACGGACAAGAGAAGGTAGCCCACATCATCACCTACGGCACCATGGCCACGAAGATGGCCATCAAGGACGTGGCCCGTGTGGAGAAGCTCCCCCTGTCCGAATCCGACCGCCTGTGCAAGCTCATCCCGGACAAGATTCCCGACAAAAAGCTCAACCTGCCCAACGCCATTGCCTACGTGCCCGAGCTACAGGCCGCCGAGGCTTCGCCCGACCCCAAGATGCGCAACACCATCAAGTATGCCAAGATGCTGGAGGGCAACGTCCGCGGCACGGGTGTACATGCCTGCGGCACCATCATCTGCCGCGATGACATCACCGACTGGGTGCCCGTCAGCACGGCAGACGACAAGGAAACGGGCGAAAAGATGCTTGTCACGCAATACGAAGGCTCGGTCATCGAGGACACGGGCCTCATCAAGATGGACTTCCTGGGACTGAAGACCCTGTCCATCATCAAGGAGGCCGTAGCCAACGTCAAGCAACACCGCGGCATCGACCTGGACATCGACAATATCCCCATAGACGACCCGGCCACGTACAAACTCTATTGCGACGGACGCACCGTGGGCACCTTCCAGTTCGAGTCGGCCGGCATGCAGAAGTACCTGCGCGAGCTTCAGCCCGGCACCTTCGAGGACCTCATCGCCATGAACGCCCTCTACCGTCCGGGCCCCATGGACTACATCCCCGACTTCATCGACCGCAAGTGGGGCCGCAAGCCTATCGAGTACGACATCCCCATCATGGAGAAGTACCTGAAGGACACCTATGGCATCACCGTCTACCAGGAACAGGTCATGCTGCTGTCCCGATTGCTGGCCAACTTCACCCGCGGTGAGTCCGATGCCCTGCGTAAAGCGATGGGTAAGAAGCTTCGCGACAAGCTGGATCACATGAAACCCAAGTTCATCGAGGGCGGCAAGAAGAACGGCCACGACCCGAAGGTGCTGGAAAAGATCTGGGCCGACTGGGAGAAGTTCGCCTCGTACGCCTTCAACAAGTCGCATGCCACATGCTACTCGTGGGTAGCCTACCAGACGGCTTACCTCAAAGCCAACTACCCCGCCGAATACATGGCCGCCGTCATGAGCCGAAGCAAGGACAACATCACGGACATCACAAAGTTCATGGACGAGTGCAAGGCCATGGGCATGAAAGTACTGGGACCCGATATCAACGAGAGTAACATGAAGTTCACCGTCAACCACGAAGGCAACATCCGCTTCGGCCTGGGTGCCATCAAGGGCGTGGGTGAGAGTGCCGTGCAGAGCATCGTGGAGGAACGTGAGAAGAACGGCCCCTACAAAGGCATCTTCGACTTCGTGCAGCGCGTCAACCTGAACGCCTGCAACAAGAAGAACATCGAGTGCCTGGCCCTGGCCGGCGGGCTGGACAGCTTCCCGGAACTGCAACGCGAACAATACTTCGTGCAAAACACCAAGGGTGAGATCTTCCTGGACACCTTGGTGCGCTATGGCAACCGCTACCAGACGGACAAGGCCATGGCCGTCAACTCCCTGTTCGGAGGCGAGAACATCATTGAGGTGGCTACACCCGACATCCCGCAAGCCGAACGCTGGAGCGACCTGGACCGCCTGAACAAGGAACGCGAATTGGTAGGCATCTACCTCTCCGCCCACCCGCTGGACGAGTTTGCCGTCATCCTGAATAATGTGTGCAACACGCACATGTCCGAGCTGGAGAACCGCGAGGCCCTCGTGGGACGCGAGATCACCATGGGAGGCATCGTCACCTCCGTGCGCCGCGGCATCAGCAAGAACGGCAAGCCCTACGGCATCGCCAAGATCGAGGATTATTCCGGCTCGGCCGAGCTGCCTTTCTTCGGCAACGACTGGGTGACGTGGCAGAATTACTTGGGCGAACGCATGTTCCTCTTCATCAAGGCGCGTTGCCAGCCCAGCCAATGGAACAAGGACAAACTGGACTTGCGGGTGACCTCCATCGAACTGCTGCCCGACGTGAAGGAAAAGCTGATCGAAAAAATCACCATCTTCATCCCCCTCAGCCTGCTCGACAAAGCCCTGATAGCCGAATTGTCCAGCCTGACCAAGACGTATCCGGGCAACGCGCAGTTGTGCTTCCAAGTGACGGACAAGGACAACCGCATGGCCGTCGACCTGGTGTCGCGCCCGGTGAAGTTGAGCGTGGGCCGCGAACTGATTTCGTACTTAAAAGAACATCCCGAACTGGATTTCCGCATAAATTGACTATATTTGCAGGCGACAATTGACAACCCATTTATAACACTTAATACTTAGAACAATGGCACTGAACATCAACGAAAAGAACTACAAGGAACTGTTGGCGGGCGACAAACCCGTGGTAATCGACTTCTGGGCAACGTGGTGCGGTCCTTGCCGCATGGTAAGCCCCATCATCGACGAGCTGGCCACAGAATACGAAGGCCGCGCCGTCATCGGCAAGTGCGACGTGGAAGAGAGCAACGACCTGGCCATGGAGTATGGCATCCGCAACATCCCCGCCGTGCTGTTCTTCAAGAACGGCGAACTGGTGGACAAGCAGATCGGCTCGGCACCCAAGGCCGTCTATGCCGACAAGCTGAACAAGCTGCTCTGACCCGACGCGCCACAGACACCGGATTCCCCTTAACCCCTAAAACGAAGAAACATCATGAGACAAGACGACGACTTCTTGCAGGACGACCTCGATGACGAAAAAACCATCGAGTTCATCAAGAACTACCTGCCGCAGGACTTGAAGGACAAGTTCACGGACGACGAGTACTACTATTTCCTCGACCTCATCGACGAGTATTACACCCAAAGCGGCATCCTCGACGCACAACCCGATGCGGACGGCTGCATCGACATCGACTTGGAGAAAATCGTCGACTACATCGTCAAGGAGGCCCGGAAAGACCAGATGGGCGAGTACGACCCCGAAGAAATCCTCTTCATCGTGCAGGGCGAAATGGAATATGCCGACACGCTGGGCGAGGACGAATGATTATTCTATAATAGGTATAAGACAGATGCTTACCATCAAACAAATCACCGAGAACACCGACGCCGTGGTGCGCGGACTCGAGAAGAAACATTTCAAGAACGCCAAGGAGACCATCGAACAGGTCCTGGCCCTGAACAACAAACGCAAGAGCACGCAAGCCGTGCTGGACAATAACCTGGCCGAGGTGAACACCACCTCCAAAACCATCGGCCAACTGATGAAAGAAGGCCGCCGCGACGAGGCCGAAGCCGCCAAGGCACGCGTAGCATCCTTGAAAGAGACCAACAAATCCCTGCAAGCCGAGATGGACCAAGCCGCCCAAGACCTGCAACAGCTGCTCTACACCATCCCCAACGTGCCCTACGAAGAAGTGCCCGAAGGCAACGGCGCCGAAGACAACCTCGTCGTCAAGATGGGCGGCATGGAGACCCCACTGCCCAAAGACGCCCTGCCCCACTGGGAACTGGCCAAGAAGTATGACATCATCGACTTCGACCTGGGCGTGAAGATCACCGGCGCCGGATTCCCCGTCTACAAAGGCAAAGGCGCCCGCCTGCAACGCGCCCTCATCAACTTCTTCCTGGACGAAGCACGCGCGTCGGGCTACACCGAAGTGATGCCCCCCACGGTGGTCAACGCCGCCTCGGGCTACGGCACCGGCCAGCTGCCCGACAAGGAGGGACAGATGTACCACTGCGAGGTGGACGACCTCTACCTCATCCCCACCGCCGAGGTGCCCGTGACCAACATCTACCGCGACGTCATCCTCGACGAGCGCGACCTCCCCATCAAGAACTGCGCCTACACCGAGTGCTTCCGCCGCGAAGCCGGCTCGTACGGCAAAGACGTGCGCGGCCTGAACCGCCTGCACGAGTTCTCCAAGGTAGAGCTCGTCCGCATCGACAAGCCCGAACACAGCCGCCAGAGCCACCAGGAGATGCTGGACCACGTCGAAGGCCTGCTGCAGAAGCTCGAACTGCCCTATCGCATCCTGCGCCTCTGCGGCGGCGACATCAGCTTCACCGCCGCCATCTGCTACGACTTCGAGGTCTACAGCGAAGCGCAGAAGCGTTGGCTCGAAGTCAGCTCCGTCTCCAACTTCGACACCTACCAGGCCAACCGCCTGCACTGCCGCTACCGCACGGCGGACAAGAAAATCGAACTGTGCCACACGCTCAACGGCTCGGCCCTCGCCCTGCCGCGCATCGTCGCCGCCCTGCTGGAGAACAACCAGACGCCCCAGGGCATCCGCATCCCCAAGGCACTGGTGCCCTACTGCGGGTTCGATATGATTGACTGATACACATTATATTATACAGATGCACAAGAAAAGAAGGCAGGGGCTTGCAAAGTTCCTGCTTTTCTTTTACCTTTGCTCCTGTTGAACCAAACGAAGGAGGAACAGACTATGCAAATCACGTTATCATCCGATGCATTGTGGAACATGCTGCAATCCCTCTCACCCGACACTAAACGCTGGCTGGGCGAGAAACTGATTGAAGCTTCAGAAGAGGAACAACGCCTCACGCCCTACACCATGGAGGAAATCAACGGCTGAATTGACGAAGCCGAGGCCGAGTTTGAAGCAGGCAAATGGCTGACCACCGAAGAAGCCAACCAAGAAGTAAAAGAAGCATTACCATGGCTGAAGTAGTGTGGAGCAAGATGGCCAACCGGCAGGCCGGAACTTTTCCTTGAAAAACACTTGCATAATACAACGATTACATCTACCTTTGCGAAGCATTAATAAACACTTAAAAAACCAACTCACATGAAACACTTCAGTTTTACCCCCCCCGTTTTTAACATCAATTAACCTACTATTCGTATTCATCCTCTGCTCCTGCACAGAAAGCGAGGGCAGCGACCCCTTCCCCCCGCTCACACTTGAGAAGACCTACTACGAAGTCATGTCGAGCGGCCACCACATCATCCAGCTCACCAGCGGCAGCGACCGCATCAGCGCCACCGTAGGCGATGAAGACGTGCTCGGCGCCGAATGTTATGTGGACGGAGAGCCACGCTACGCCCGCATCATCCTGCACGGCCGGCAAAAGGGCAGCACCACACTGACGCTGACGGACGAAAAGACAGGAGTGACACAGACGGCAGAAGTGAAAGTGACCGACACCTACCTGGCCTACGACATCACCTTCAGCAACCACCCGATATTGGAAACGAGCATCAAGCCCTTCCTGATAAACAACGAGGCGCGCGACTGCTACTTCTTCATCATGGACCACATGCAAGGCACGCTCCGCCCCACCCCCATCGCAGGCAGCTACGAATTCCGCGTACAGAAAGAGGCGGACGGAACGCTGAACCCCTACCTCTACCTCAGTTACCCGACGGATGACGACGGAAACCTCGACGATGACGCACCCGCCACCGCCCACGAATTCCGGATAGACCTTGACAATACGCCCCCCGTCACCCTCTCCGTCATCGAATATGCACTCGGTGTGGACTGGCAAGGACTCGCCGACCAGGCCGCAACCACGCGCGATGTCGTCATAGTTCCCTACACCCTGCGACTGACCGTCCCCGACACCGACTACGTGATTGAAGGACGCATCGACGTAACGACGCAGATACCGGAGAATGTCCTGAAATAACTATAACGATATTCACCCCCCATCCCCTCCGCCCCCGAAAGGAGACGCGCACAGCGGAGAGAGGCGCGCGAAACAACCTGAGAAAGCAAACCTTCATTTAACAACCATTCCTCACGAGCAGACGAGGTGCAGCACCTAACCCGGTTAAGAGTATAAGTCAACTCGGTTAAGAATATAAGTTAACCCTGTTAAGAGTATAAGTTAACTTCGCACCCCTGTCCTCCCCACGGGAAGCCGTCCGAAACCGATGGGAAGAATGAGGAAAAAAAAGAAAAACAATCATGGGATTCTGGAAACGTAGACAACAGAAAGTAAACGGATTGTGGTACCCGCAATCCGTCACGATGGGCACCATCGATACAGACAAAATCATCGAACGGCTGGCACAAATCTCCACCGTTTCAAAGAGCGACGTGCAGGCCGTCTTGGGAGACCTGGCTACGGTAATGGCCGACTACATGTCGTTGGGCTATACCGTGAAGCTCGACGGATTGGGCACGTTCTACTTCACTGCCGTCACCAACAAGCAAGGCGTGGCCACGAAGGAAGAAGTCAACGCCAACCAAATCACCGGCGTCCGTGTCCGCTTCCTGCCCGAAGGCGAACGCAAGAACGGCAACCGCGTGCTGACCCGCGCCCTCAGCAACGTGGACATCACCTGGCGCGAAGTGGACGACAAAGGCAACCCCGTGGACGACACCGACGGCACCGGCAGCGACGGCTCCTTCGGCTAACGCTAAAAAAACACAAGAAAGGAGGACACCGGGAGGGGCGTTCTCCTTTTTTTCGTACATTTGCGGGGAAGTAAAATAACACGCAAGCACTAACCCTTATGAGCAGAACCGTATTCAACCAAGCCCAGCTGGAGATGCTCGACCTGATGTCGTTCGTCAACAGCCCAGAAGCATTGAGCGAATTGAAACAAGTCATCTCAGACCACTTCGCCCATGAAATGCAAGCAGAAATAGACCGTCTGTGGGAAGAAGGGAAACTGACGGAAGAAAAAGTGGAGGGATTCCGCCACCTGCACGAACGCACGCCTTACAAATAAAACAACGTCCCTGCCATGCCCCAACCACTTATCGTACTTGATACCAACAGCCTGATAATGGCCATCTCCTCCAAAAGCCATTACCACAAAGTGTGGCAATCCTTTCTGAACGGCGACTACATTCTCTGCATCAGCAATGAAATCATAGAAGAATATTTGGAAGTCATTGCACGAAACATCAATGCCAAGGTGGCAGAAGCCGTTATCTATGCCATTCTGACCCGAAAAAACGTACATCGGCTGGCCCCCCACTACCGATTCCGCCTCATTCCGAATGACGAAGATGACAACAAGTTTGTGGATTGCGCCATAACAGCCAACGCCCGATACATCGTTACCGAAGACAAACATTTCGACATACTGCGAACCATACCATTCCCTTCTGTGCCAATCATTGGCATAGAAGATTTTATAAAAGAGCTAAACGTAATTATACATAACTAACCGAATATGAACAAGATTCTCCACAAAGAACATTTCTCCGAAAAGGTCTTCAAGCTCGTCGTTGAAGCACCCCTCATCGCCCGGTCGCGCAAGGCCGGGCACTTCGTTATCGTCCGCGTCGGCGAGAAGGGCGAACGCATGCCCCTCACCATTGCCGAGGCCGACCCCGTGGCCGGCACCATCACCCTCGTCGTGCAGGAAGTCGGCCTCTCCTCCACCCGCCTCTGCGAACTGAACGAAGGCGACTATATCACCGACGTCGTCGGCCCCTTGGGACAAGCCACGCACATCGAACGCTTCGGCACCGTGGTCTGCGCCGGCGGAGGCGTGGGCGTCGCCCCGATGCTGCCCATCGTACAAGCCCTGAAGGCCGCAGGCAACCGCGTCATCACCGTACTGGCCGGACGCACCAAGGAACTGATTATCCTCGAAAAAGAAATGCGCGCCTCCAGCGACGAAGTCATCATCATGACCGACGACGGCTCGTATGGCCAGAAGGGCCTCGTCACACAGGGCGTTGAGCAGGTCATCCTGCGCGAACGGGTAGACAAGTGCTTCGCCATCGGCCCCGCCATCATGATGAAGTTCGTCTGCCTGCTGACCAAGAAATATGACATCCCCACCGACGTGTCGCTCAACACCATCATGGTGGACGGCACGGGCATGTGCGGCGCCTGCCGCATCACCGTGGGCGGCAAGACCAAGTTCGTTTGCGTGGACGGCCCCGAGTTCGACGGCCACCAGGTGGACTTCGACGAGATGCTCAAGCGCATGGGCGCCTTCAAGCCCTACGAGCAGGAGGAGATGCACAAGCTGGAGCACCCCGACACCTGTCAGGCCACGGGCGAATCCCTCCAGGAAGAGGACAAGACCCGCAACGCCCCCTGGCGCGTGGAACTGCGCAAGGCCATGAAGCCCAAGGAACGCACCGCCATCCCCCGCGTCAAGATGCCCGAACTCGACCCCGAATATCGCAGCCACAGCCGCCGCGAGGAGGTGAACCTCGGCCTCAACGAAGAGCAGGCACTGACCGAAGCCAAGCGTTGCCTGGACTGCGCCAACCCAGGCTGCATGACCGGCTGCCCCGTGGGCATCGACATCCCGCGCTTCATCAAGTACATCGAGAAGGGCGAGTTCCTCGAGGCCGCCAAGACCCTGAAGGAAACCAGCGCCCTGCCCGCCGTCTGCGGCCGTGTCTGCCCGCAGGAGAAGCAGTGCGAATCCCAGTGCATCCACCTGAAGATGAACGAGCCCGCCGTGGCCATCGGCTACCTGGAACGCTTCGCCGCTGATTACGAGCGTGACAGCGGCCAGATCTCCGTACCCGAGATTAAAGAGAAGAACGGCATCCGCGTGGCCGTCGTTGGCAGCGGGCCTGCCGGCCTGTCCTTCGCGGGCGACATGGCGAAGAAGGGCTACGACGTCACCGTATTCGAGGCGCTGCACGAGATTGGCGGCGTGCTGAAGTACGGCATCCCCGAGTTCCGCCTGCCCAACAAGATTGTGGACGTCGAGATAAACAACCTGGCCAAGATGGGCGTACAGTTCGAGAAGGACTGCATCATCGGCAAGACGCTCAGCATCGCCCAGCTGAAAGAAGCCGGCTTCCGGGGCGTGTTCGTAGCCAGTGGCGCGGGTCTGCCCAACTTCATGAACATCCCCGGCGAGAACTCTATCAATATCCTCTCGTCCAACGAATACCTGACGCGCGTCAACCTGATGGACGCCGCCAGCGAGGACAGCGACACTCCCGTGCCCTTCGGCAAGCGCGTGGTGGTCATCGGCGGCGGCAACACGGCCATGGACTCCGTGCGCACCGCCAAACGCCTGGGTGCCGAGCGTGCCATCATCGTCTATCGCCGCAGCGAGGCCGAGATGCCCGCCCGCATCGAGGAAGTGAAGCACGCCAAGGAAGAAGGCGTGGAGTTCCTCACCTTGCACAACCCCATTGAATACCTGGCCGACGAACAGGGCCGCGTGAAACAAGTCGTCCTCCAGAAGATGGAACTGGGCGAACCCGACGCCAGCGGCCGCCGCAGCCCCGTGCCCATCCCCGGTGCCACGGAGACGCTGGACATCGACCTGGCCATCGTCAGCGTCGGCGTAAGCCCCAACCCCATCGTGCCCCACTCCGTCGAAGGACTGGAACTGGGCCGCAAGGGCACCATCGCCGTGAACGACGACATGCAGTCGTCTATCCCCTTCATCTTCGCCGGCGGCGACATCGTGCGCGGCGGTGCCACGGTCATCCTGGCCATGGGCGACGGACGGCGTGCGGCCGCTGCAATGGACAAGCAGCTTCGCGGCTGATACTGATTGGCTAACTGAATGACAACATGATAAAGGCTTACGCGTTTCTCCACAGAAAGCGTAAGCCTTTTTTCCTTATACTTATTTTTAGACACTTATAAATAACTACATTCCATTCCTTCTTCCCCAAAATTGTACTACCTTTGCAAAGCCATGGTTTCCATAAACCCAAGGCACAAAACACTATAATCTTTTAAAAACTTTTATGTCATGAAGAACGAAATGCCCAAACTGCCCTATCCGAACAACGGACTGGAACCGGTCATCAGTGCCGAAACCCTGACCTATCATTACGGCAAACACCTGCAAACCTATGTGACAAACCTGGCAAACCTGACCGCAGGCACAGCCTATGAACAAAAGGAAGTGGAAGACATCGTGGCCACTGCTCCCGATGGCGCCATCTTCAACAACGCCGGACAAGTGCTCAACCACACGCTCTATTTTCTGCAATTCACCACGCCCCATCAGGTACAAGCACCGGAAGGCCGGCTGGCCGAACTTATCTACCGCGATTTCGGCAGCCTGGACAACCTAAAAGAACAAATGGAAAAAGCCGCCATCGGCCTCTTCGGCTCGGGATGGGCATGGCTGTCACTAAGCAAGGAGGGAACCCTGCAAATTACCCAAGAAAGTAATGCAGGCAATCCGTTGCGCCGGGGCGACACCCCCTTGCTCTGCATAGACGTATGGGAACATGCCTACTACATCGACTACCGCAACCGCCGCGCCGACCATGTGAAGCGCCTTTGGGACATCATCAACTGGCAAGCCGTAAGCAACAGGCTATAAACCCGCCTTCTTCCCCTCAAGGAAGGACAATGCCCATACCAAGTGCGTACTATTTTGACTTATAGAAAAGATATGCCATGGCAAAGATTATCTGGAAAGGTTTTACCGAGCACGTCATTCGTGCCCCACGCCGACCGTTGCCGCCCGACGCCCGGCCTCTGATTGTCCCCCGGCGGCACTACTGGCTGAAAGCCATCTTGCTGGCTGCGCCCGTCTATCTGCCCGTATTGGCTTCACTGTATCTAAAGAACAGTTTCCTTCAAACAGACATGCGGGACAAGCCGTGGATAGTGGCGGGTATGGCATTGGCTCTGCTACTGGGACCCTTGCACGAATACTTGCACGCTTGTGTCTATCCCAAGATGGCCACGGCGCACATCGGCGTGCTTTACAAACGGTTTCTTTTCTATATGGATTGCGGAGCACCCATCGGCCGTGGAAGGTATTTCGTGATGTGTCTGCTGCCGATGCTGCTCTGTATCCTTCCTTGGACGGTCTTCCTGCTTTGCCCGGCCGATGCCAAGGCTCTGGCTTCGTTGTGCTGGGGATGCGCCATCATGAGTGCCGTGGGGCCTGCTCCCGACTATATGAACGCACTCTGTGCCTGGCGGCAGGTTCCGCGCGGAGCGCAGTTGCAGGAAGGTCCCGACGGAGGGGATTATTGGTACCTGGCTAAAGAATAGAAATCGCGGATTACGCGGATGGTACGGAAACTTAGTATGAGAACATTTTCCGTGTCATCCGCGTAATCCGCGACTCTACAATATCAACACTATACGTTTACACCAGCTTGTTCGTCGCCGGGTCGGGGAAGATGACCGTCGGCTTGAACGTCTTGGCCTCCTCAAAGTCCATCAGGGCGTAGGACATGATGATGACGATGTCGTCCGGCTGCACCTTGCGGGCGGCGGCACCGTTCAGGCAGATGCACCCCGAACCGCGTTCGCCCTTGATGATATAGGTTTCGAAGCGCTCGCCGTTGTTGTTGTCCACAATGGCCACCTTCTCGCCGGCAATCATGCCCGCGGCGTCCAGCAGGTCTTCGTCGATGGTGATGCTGCCCATATAGTTGAGGTTGGCCTCGGTGACGCGGGCGCAATGGATTTTCGATTTCAGAACTTCAATCAGCATGTTTATTTAATGAAGAATTAAGAATGAAGAATGAAGAATTTACGGCGAATGAAAAGACGCGCACCCGAAGTCGGATATGCCACGTCTTCTTCATTCTTAATTCTTCATTCTTCATTAAAATTTAGTATTTAATGTTGTCAATCAGGCGGACTTCTCCGCAGAACACGGTGATGCAGCCCACAGGGTACGTCGTATCCTTCCAGTCGGCGATGCTTTGCAGCGTGTTGCCGTCCACCAGTTCAAAATACTCCAGCGTCAGGCCGGGAGCCTGGGCGATGCGGTCCTCCACAAACTGCCGCGTCTCCTGCACCGTATGCGTCTTGGCATACTCCACGCTGGCGAAGAGCGTCTGCGAGATTTGCAGGGCCTCGGTGCGCTGTTCGGGCGTCAGGCGCTTGTTTCGGCTACTCAAAGCCAAGCCGTCGGCTTCGCGAACTATTGGGCAGCCCTTTATTTCGAGGGGGAAGTGCATCTGGCGCACCATCTCGCGGACGATGGCCAACTGCTGGAAGTCCTTTTCACCAAAGTAAGCACGGTCGGGCTTCACCATGTCAAAGAGTTTGCTCACCACCTGGCAGACGCCGTTGAAGTGGCCGGGACGGTATTTGCCCTCCATCACCGTGTCCAGCGGGGCGTAGCTGAACTGACGCGTGTCCGGCTCGGGATAGACCTCCTCCACCGACGGGGCAAAGGCGATGGCGGCACCGTGCTGTTCGAGCAGGGCGCAATCAGCCTCCAGCGTGCGCGGATACTTCAGCAAATCGTTCTTGTCATTGAACTGCGTGGGGTTGACAAACACGCTGACCACCGTCACGTCGTTCTCTTTCACACTGCGGTCCACCAGCGAGGCATGCCCTGCATGGAGGGCGCCCATCGTGGGAACCAAACCAACACTTTTACCTTCGGCCCGCACCGCCGACAACTCGGCCTGCAAGGCTGCGACTGTATGTATTACTTTCATCGTGATTGAAAAAAGTTATTAACTCCTATCTCATTGCGGCACAAGGCTTAGGCGCAGGCTGGGGTAAGCGCGGGCGCAAGCTCCTGCAAGCACGGGCGCAGGCTCTTGCAAGCACGGACATCCCTGTCCCCGGGGGGAAGGCCTCCGCAAATCGGGTGCAAAATAAGTCATTATTTGCCACATAACGAAAAAATAGGCAGACTTTGTGCTGAAAAATTCCCCTCCGAGCATCCGAAACGTCCCGGATAGTCCACTGAAATACAAGTTCTTAACAAAACATAAGGAAGATTAGGTGCAGGCACCGTGCACGACCAAGCGTTTTTTTTTGTACCTTTGCGCAATAAATTTGAGAACATTAGCACTTATGACAAAGGTAAACAAGGTTTTATTCATCACGCAAGAAATCGCTCCTTACGTCTCCGACTCCGAAATGGCCTTGCTGGGGCGCAACCTTCCGGCTGCCATCCAAGACAAAGGACGGGAAATTAGAACCTTCATGCCCAAGTGGGGAAACATCAATGAACGCCGCAACCAATTGCACGAAGTCATACGCCTGTCGGGCATGAACCTGATCATCGATGACACCGACCACCCGCTCATTATCAAGGTGGCCTCCATACAGTCATCGCGTATGCAAGTGTACTTCATCGACAACGACGACTACTTCCAGAACCGCATGCAAGCCTGCGACGAAAACGGCAACGAATACGAGGACAACGACGAACGTGCCGTGTTCTACGCCCGCGGTGTCTTGGAGACGGTGAAGAAGCTGCGCTGGCAGCCCGACATCATCCACTGCCACGGCTGGATCAGCGCTCTGGCTCCCCTCTATATCAAGCGTGCTTACCGCGAGGAGCCTTCGTTCCGCGACAGCAAGGTGGTCTACTCGCTCTATGACGAGGAACTCCACCAGAGCTTCGATGCCGGATTCGTCAACCGCGTGCTGATGAAGGGCCTCACCAAGAAAGACCTGGCCAACCTGCCGACGCCCGTAGACTTCGTCACGCTCAGCAAGCTGGCCATCGACTACTCTGACGGCGTCGTGCAGCAGAGCGAGCACGTCAACGAAGAAGTGCTGGCCTACGCCCGCCAGTGCGGCAAGCCGTTCCTAGAGTATCAAGCCGACAACTTCGCCGAAGCCTGCAACGACTTCTACAGCCTTGTGGGAGGCGAAGACGAAGAATAACCTGACATTTTTTATAAGACAGAGATTCTGACGCAACTATGAAATGGAAGAAGATAGGAGCCTGGCTCGTGGCTGGATTGGCCGTGCTGAGCGGCTGCGATGACAATACAGGCTCATTGGGCATGGACATGCTGCCCGACTCGGACAACATGTCCGCACATACCGTCTCGTTTGACGTGACCACCGAATCGGTACCGGCCGAATCCGTCTTCGCAAAGACCGGCACCGGCTATGTGGGCCGCTACAGCGATCCCGATTTCGGCTACTTTGAAAGCGGGTTCCTGACCGCCCTGACGTGTACGGACAACTTCAGCCTGCCCGATGTCTACAAAGAAACCGAATGGGACGAGGATGGCAATCCCACCAAAGCTACCGGCATCATGACAGGCGACAGCGTGTCAAGCATCCAGCTGGTGGTGTTCTACGACCAATGGTTCGGCGACTCACTCAATGCCTGCCGCATGAGCGCTTACGAACTGAACCAGGCTTTGGACTACGACAACCGTTACACCGACCTCAACCCGAAAGACTATTATGACCCGGAAAGCGGGCTGCTGGGCCGCAAGGCATACTCCGCCTTCGACACGACTGTGCCCGACTCCGTGCGCAACGAGACCGACTCGTATGGCAATTCGTTGTACACGCCCAGCATCGTCTTCCAGCTGCCTGCCAAAGAGTTTGGCGAAGACCGCATCCTGAAGCCCTACCGTGACCCGGCCACACACCACTACTTCGACAACGCGGAGAGCTTCATCGAGAATGTGTTCAAAGGCGTCTACCTGACCACCGACCAAGGCGACGGCACCATTCTCTATGTAAACCAAGTAGACTTGCGGATGCGCCTGCACTTCTACTATGTGAACGACACCACGGGCGTGAAGCTGAAGAAGAAAGACGGGACAGACTCCACATACTACAGCACCAGCCCCATCTTCTCGTCCACCAAGGAAGTGACACAGGTAAATCACTTCTACAACTCAGACCTGCTGACCGAAAAAGCCAGCGAGAAGGGCTGGACCTACCTGAAGTCGCCTGCCGGCATCTTCACCCAAGCCACCCTGCCCTACGACGAGATTTATACTCAGTTGGCCAACGACACGCTGAACGGTGCACGTCTGACCTTCACCAATTACCGCCAAGACGACTCGCACGCCTTCAGCATGAGCGTACCCCAAAACTTGTTGCTCGTCCGCAAACAGGACTACAAGAAATTCTTCGAGGACAACGAGGTGCCCGACGACATCACGTCCTATCTGGCCGTACACAATAGGTTAGGCACCAACCAATACACTTACACCAACATCGCCCGCCTGATCACGACCTGCATCAACGAGAAGAACCAGGCACGCGAAGCAGCAGGCAGCAACTGGAATGAAGAGCAATGGATGCGCGACAATCCCGACTGGAACAAGGTGCTGCTGATTCCCGTCAGCGTCACCTACGACACCAGCTCACAAACCCAGCGCATCATCGGCATCCAGCACGACCTACAGCCTGGCTACGCCAAACTGAAAGGCGGCCCCGAGGGTGAACCGCTAAAGCTGGAAGTGACCTACACACGCTTCCACAACGAAAATTAAAAGTGAACTTTCATTCATCTCACCTATAATACCATCGAAAAAACTCCACCGTCTGTAGGCGGTGGAGTTTTTTTATTCGCACGTGACTATATTGCCGTTACGCTTCGCCAGTGGTTTTCTTCGTGGTGGTTCTGCGTTTGGGAGCAGGCTTCTCTTCCTTCTTCAGTTTGGCCTGTGTCTTCTCCAGTTCCTTGCGGAGCTCCTCGATTTCGAGACCCTGGTTCTTGATGGTCGTCAACAGCGGGTTCAGCTCTTCATTATCCACATCTATCGGATAGAGCGAGTTGACACGACTGATGAAGTCGCCCAAGATGTTCATATAGTTGGTGAAGGCATCGTAGGGAGACTCATAGATACCCCGGTTCAAGCCTACGCCGCTGTTCTTGGTCGTCATGAAGCGGAAGTTGTTGCTGGCCTGCAGGTAGTCCCAGTCTTGCTTGATGCGACGGTCCGTGCAGAGGTGTACGCGCTCGGCCACGCTGTACAGCTTGTTGAAAGCCTCACGCTGCATCACGTTGCCCAGCAGACAGCTTGTGTCGCGCTCCTCGTCCAGCCAGGACATCGGTTCGGGCACGTCCAGCTGTGATACGGAATTCAGCTTGGCAATGACCTCGCTCGGCGTGGAGAAGGTGATGCCTTTCTCCTTGGCACAGATGGGCAAAGCCTTGATGAACTCCAGGATGTTGGAAGACAGCGGTTGCGCAATGCCCAGCGCGCTCAACTCCATAAAGATGTTGATGACCTGCTCTTCCTGCGGCATGGAGTCAATCCAGCCGATGTAACGGTCGGCAAAGAGCGGATATTCGTTCCACTCGGAGTTGGAGAAACGCAAGCTGATGTCGTCAGAGAGCTTATAGTCACGCAACAACAGCTTCAGGTTGGGATTCATATTGCAGTGGTACACGTAGTGCGGGCTCTTCCAACCCAGCACGTGCTTGGCTCCCTCGGTCAACATGCCTTTGAAGCCCATGCTGGCCACCACGGCACCAATCTCGTCCGAATAAATCAGGCTGGAATTGCGGAATACTTTCGGCGTCTTGCCAAACAACTCTTTCATCTTGGAAGCCTGGCGCATCACTTCTTCCTTGAAGCATTCTTCGTTGACCAGCGAGGAAAGGCCATGCGAGTAAGGCTCGGCCAAGAATTCGCAGCAGCCGGTCTCGTTCAGCTGATGCAGCAGGTCGATAACGGCCGGTGCATGGATTTCCAGCTGCTCCAAGGCCACGCCGGAGATGGACAGAGCTACCTTGAAGGCACCTTCGGACTTCTTAACCATCTCGATGAGCGTATTCAGAGCGGGGATGTACGAACGCTCGGCCACGTCGTTCATACCGGCTTCGTTGGCGTAGTCGTCGTAATAGTAATGGTCGTTACCGATGTCAAAGAAACGGTAACGTTTCAGATGGATTATCTGGTGTATCTCGAAATAAAGACAAATCGTTCTCATTGCTTTAAAGTTGTTTTTGATGATTAGTTACCTATAGTTTCTTAACACATTATCGTAAAGGCCACGCACCTTCAGTGCCACCTTCTCCCACGTGATGCCGTCCACTTCCTTCTTGCCTTCCTCCTGCAAGTAGTTGAACAGGGAGGGATTGGTGCAAAGCGAATGGATATAGTCGGCCATAGCATGGATGTCCCAGTAGTCTGTCTTGATGACATTGGTCAGGATTTCGCCACAACCGGACTGCTTGGAGATGATGGAGGGCGTGCCGCACTGCATGGCCTCCAACGGTGCAATGCCGAACGGCTCGGATACGGAGGGCATCACGAAGACGTCACTGTTCTTGTACACCTCGTACACCTGCTTGCCTTTCATGAAACCGGGGAAGTGGAAGCGGTCGGCAATGCCACGCTCGGCGGCCAGGTTGATCATGGCGTTCATCATATCGCCCGAACCGGCCATGACGAAGCGGACATTGCGCGCACGCTGCAGTACCATGGCAGCAGCCTCGACAAAGTATTCGGGACCTTTCTGCATCGTGATACGCCCCAGGAAGGTAACGACCTTCTCCTTGTCGTGCACGGGACGCGGGATGTCCTGATACTCCTGCGGCAAGGGATAAACGGCATTGTGCACGGCGAAGACCTTGCGCGGATCCTGGTGGTACTCGTTGATGACCGTACGACGCGTCAGCTCAGACACGCACATGATACAGTCGGCATAGTCCATGCCGTTCTTCTCGATGCCGTAGACGGTGGGGTTGACCTTACCGCGAGAACGGTCGAAGTCAGTGGCATGCACATGGATACACAGCGGTTTGCCACTCACCATCTTGGCATGCACGCCGGCCGGATAGGTCAGCCAGTCGTGCGCGTGGATGATGTCGAACTGCTGCTGGCGGGCCACCACGCCTGCGATGATGGAGAAGTTGTTGATCTCATCATTCAGGTTGGACGGATAGCCGCCGGCAAACTCCATGCAGCCGATGTCATTGACGTGCATGTACGAGAAATCGGCATAGATATGGTTGCGCAGGTCGTAGTACAGCTCCGGCGTCATGCCGGGTGCCAAGCGGCCCTTCAGCCAGTTGTAATCCACATCGCGCCATACGATGGGCACCTGATTCATGCCGATGATGTTCAAGAAGTTTTCTTCATCGCCGCAAGGCTTGGGCATACAGAACGTGGTCTCCACGTCTCCCTGAACGCTCAGGCCCTTGGTGATGCCGTAGGTAGCGACTGCGAGGCCGCCGTATATTTTGGGAGGAAATTCCCATCCGAACATTAAAACTTTCATGCTGTTCCTCCTCTTTATTCTGCGTTGTTATTATACTTGGACAATAATTTCAGTGCGCGCAGGATTTCGGCCACGTTCATGGCGAAGGACACTGCGCCTCGCCCGGTGAAGGGCGGGTTGCCGTCGAACAGCTCGGGCAGGGTGCCGATGCAGTGGCAGGTCATCTCGTCTTCCATGCCGACCAAGGCACGCTCCACGAAGGACAAGCCGCTGGTCTTGTAGATGCGCAGGTAGGCCTCCACATAGAATCCCAGCAACCACGGCCAAGCCGTGCCCTGATGGTAGGCATAGTCGCGCTGGGTCTGCGGACCCACATAGTTGGGATTGTAGCCGCCGCTCTTGGGGCTCAGCGTGCGCAGGCCCTTGGGAGTCAGCAATTCCTTGGTGACGATGTCCAGCACCTGCTTCTTCTGTGCCTTGTCCAGCGGAGAATAGTCGAGGGCCACGGCAAATATCATGTTGGGGCGCACGCTCCAGTCCATCATATAGCCGTCCACATAGTCGAAGAGGTAACCATACTCGTTGCGGAATACCTCGACAAAGGCTTTGCCCGTCTGTTCGGCCTGAGCGTCCAGGCTGTCGGCATAGATGGTGCCGCCACTCTCGCGCGACATGTCGGCGGCGAAGCGCAGGGCGTTATACCACAACGCATTGACTTCTACCACATAGCCTGTGCGCGGGATGACCGGACGGCCGTTGGCGGTGGAGTTCATCCACGTCACGGCATGGTCGGTACCGTTGGTATAGAGCAGGCCGTTGTCGTGCAGGAAGAGGTTGTCGTGCTTGCAGCTCAGGATATACTTCATGATGTCCTGCAGCAGGCTGCCGTACATTTCGCGGCAATGCTCGCGCGAGGTGGCCTTGGCATACTGCTGGAGGGTCCAGACTGCCCACAGGAGGATGTCCGGATGGTCCATTTCGTAGATCTTGTAGGTCAACGGTTCGCCGGCCATGTATTGGCGGAGAGCCTTCTCGGCAGTCTTCATCACGTCCTCGAACTCATCCTGTTCGTCCACCGCCAGCGTGAGGCCCGGCAGGGAGATGAAGAGGTCGCGCGCACGGCACTTGAACCACGGATACCCGGCCAGGATGTAGTGCTCGTCGCCCTGCTTGTTGTGGAACTGGTGGGCAGAGTTGGTGAGGCAGTGCAGGAAGTTGTCGCGCGGCGTACGGTCGGCAACTTCATACTCGAACGTCTCGATCAGGTTGTGCGTGGGCACTTCGGACACGCCGGCGGAGAAGACGATGCTCTCGCCCTTCTTGATGTCCATCTCGAAATAGCCAGGCACGTAGAGGTCTTCGTTGAAGTCGTAGCCACGCTCCAGCTCCTTGGTGTAGACGATACCGCGGTACCAATCGGGCTGGAAGTGGAATTCGCACTTCTTGTTCAGCTGCATGTACAGCTCGGGATAGCCGGGATACATGCACGTCTTGATGCCGTTTTCCACCTGCTGATAGTCGCGGTTGGCCTGCGCATTCTCGTGCGTGTATTCGCGCACGCTGCGGAAAGCGAGGAAGGGACGGAGGCGGAGGGTGGTCTCGGAATGGGCGTCCACCAACGTGTAGCGGATGAGGATACGGTTTTCATGGTGAACGAAAATCTTCTCCTTGCGCAGAATGACGCCTCCCACGCGGTAGGTGGTGGCGGGGATGTGCTCGCAATCAAACTCGCGGATGTACTTGTGACCGTTGGGGCTGAAGTGGCCATTGCCATAGTAGTGCAGTCCCAGGTTGAATTCGGCGCCATGCTGAATCACCGTTTCGTCCAGTGAGGACAGCAACACGTGGTTCTCATCGTCCAAGTTGGGGACGGGAATCACCAGCAAGCCATGATACTTGCGGGTGTTGCAATCCACAATCGACGTACAATGATAAGCGCCCGACTTGTTTGTCCGGAGTATTTCTCGCGGCAAAGACTCCTGAAGGTTGGTCATCAGTGTCTTGTCAAATCGTAAATAGCTCATGTTGTACTTTATTTAAAGGTTAATTGTCCAGGTTCACTTGTGCCACATTTCTCGTAGCAACGTCCAAAAGTACGAAATAATGTGCACAAACAAAATAAAAAGCGTGTTTTTTTTCAGATTTCGGACAATTTGTTGTAGTATTGCACCGCAATTTCGGGAAAATATCCGCCCACTTGCCTCAAAACTCCCCCGGAAAGAAGGGATATGCCCCCGAGCACGGGCGCAGGCTCGCCCAAGCACGGGCGCAGGCATACCCGGACACGGACGCGGGCATAGGTACGGTGGTGGGACTACTAAATTATCATTTGACAAACAATGGAAGGATACATATCAGACAGTGTTTACGTGGCGAACAAGAAACGCAACAGCCTCATCAACCGGCGCATCATCTGCCGCGTGCTGGGCGTGCTGCTGCTGGTGGAGGTGTGCATGTTGCTGACGTGCGTGGGTGTGGCCTGGGGCTACGGCGAACAAGACGGGCTGGACTTCCTGCTCTCGGCGGGCATCACCGCCCTGGCAGCAGGACTGCTGCTGCTGGCAGGACGGCGGGCCGAACGGCGCATGAGCAAGCGCGACGGCTACTGCGTGGCGGCGCTGACGTGGGTGCTGTTCAGTTTCTTCGGGATGCTGCCCTTCCTGCTGAGCCACAGCGTGCCCACGGTGGCCGACGCCTTCTTCGAGACCATGTCCGGCTTCACCACCACGGGAGCCACCATCATGGACGACATCGACACGCAGTCGCACGCCATCCTCTTCTGGCGCTC
>JAHLFO010000091.1 GCA_018883785.1 Candidatus Bacteroides intestinipullorum | reverse complement strand
CGGATGTTTGGACATCGTGCCCGTGGCCAGGGCGGGGTAGGTGTTGCGCAGGCGGATGAAGTCAAGATAAGTGGCCAGCAGGGAGGCATTGTCGTTTTGCTGCGCGCTGACGGAGGGCACCTCGGCTTCCACCTGAGGGTCTATCTTGTCCGTGTAGGACGTCGTATAGTTGTCGCCCCACAGCATCGGGCCGCGCACGTATTCGTCGCCGTTGCCCTTCGTGCCGAACAGGCCCAGCTCTTCTCCATAATATATATAAGGTGTGCCTTGCGCGGTGAGCAGCACGGCGGCGGCCAGGCGGCATTTGTCGGCATTGCGTCCCAGCAGGGAGGCGGCGCGGTCTTCGTCGTGGTTGGTCAGCTTGGTGGCTGCGATGTAGTCGGGGCGTACGGCGGCGTATTCCTGGCGATAGCCCAGCAGGTCGTTGGCCAGGTAGCGTCCGGTGCCGTTATTGATGGCCCACTCCAGGCGGTACCAGAAGGAGAACTCGAACAGGGCGGGCAGGCCGGCATAGTAGGGGGCCACTTCGTTGTGCTCGCTCAGGACTTCGCCCACCATGTAGATGTCGTCCGCATGGCCTTGGGCGTGGTAGGCCGTGTTCATGTCGTCATAGAACGTGGCGAGGAAGCGCGGGTTCTCGTCCGACGTGGCATTGTGGTAGATGTGCTTCACGGCATCCAGGCGGAATCCATCCACGCCGCGTTCCACCCATCCGCGGGCGGCGGAGGCGATGGCCTGGTAGGCGGGCGACGAGGCGCATTGGTCGGCAGGACCGTAGTTGAGGTCGGCGAACCAGTCGGTGAAGAAAGCCGAATGGTACTTCCACTGCACCTGGGTGTCGAAGAGGATGTCCGCCGCCGTGGTGTTGTCCAGGGCGAAGGGTTCGCCCAGCGTCACCTTGTCCGACGAGGAGGGCGCGCCGTACTTCGTGCCATTGTCCCACGACGTGTTGCTGGTGCGGATGAGGAAGCCCCACGACGAGGCGAAGTCCACGGTCAGCCGATAGGTCCCGTCGCCCTGGTCGTAGAATTTCTTGCAGACGCCGTCGCCGTAGTAGAGGTATTTGGCACCGTCGGTCGAGGTGTCCGGATTGTCGGCATCGGCGGTCTCGCCCGGCGTGACGGTCACGGTGGGGCTGTCCGGGTCGCTCCAGTCCAGGGTGAAGGTGTAGACGCCTGCCACCTCGTCCGCTGTGCCGGAGACGTTGAACCACTCGCCCGCGTTGTAGCCGCCCGCGCCCTCGCTGGCTATCATCGGGAGGCGTCCGGCGGCGATGTCCGCGGCGGGGTCTTGCGAGAAGGTGTAGTAGTCGCGGTATTCATTGTCTTCCGACGCCTTGGCGGCGACGAACCAGGGGTGGTCCTTGCCCGTGTGGTTCAGCACGTAGTCCAGGTAAATCTTGATGTCCCGGTTGTGTGCCTCCGTCAGCAGGCGGTCCAGGTCGGCCAGCGTGCCCAGGCGCGGGTTGACGGCGGTGTAGTCCGTCACGTCATAGCCGTGGTAGGACATGGCGGGGTGGATGGGGCTGAGCCACAGGGCGCTGACGCCCAACTGTTGCAGGTAGTCCAGCTTGTCGGTCAGGCCGCGCAGGTCGCCCCAGCCGTCGCCGTCGCTGTCTGCAAAGGAGTAGACCAGCAGCTGGTAGGTGATGCCGGCGCGCCGCTGTTCGTCCCAGGTGTCGGGCGCGGGGTCGACGCTGACCCATTCGGTGTTGTCGTCTTCTCCGCCGGATGGATTGTCGGGCGGGGTGACGGGGGTGTCGTCGCTGCATGCGGCGGACAGGAACAGCAGGCTCCAGCAGAGTAGCCAGGCCCAGCGGTGCTTGAAGATTGTTTTCATACGTCTGATAATGTGGATTAATGATGAATGTCTTATGCTTGAAGATTGGCCTCTCTTCGGGGGAGACCGTCAGTTTCAGGCTTTGGAACCGTCAGTTTCAGGCTTTGGAACCGTCGGTTTCAGGCTTTGGAACCGTTAGTTTCATACTTTGGAACCGATAGTTTCATTCCTTGGAACCAAAGGTTTCAGGCTTTGAAAATGTCTGGAACTCCCTATGTGTTGATAATCAAGTATATAAGAAAACTAAGAAAAAGAGGCCGCCGTCCGTGTTTTGCCGGGCGGCAGCCTCAGTCATTCAGACTCCTGTAAGGGAGTTACAGGATTAATCAGTTGCGAGTGACAACCAGCGATTGTTCCACCTTGTTGAAGTACCACTTGATGGTGTATTCGCCGGCTTCCGTGGCGATGAAGTTGCCGTCGCCGTTGTCGGCCACGTCGCCTTCATACTTCAGCTGGCCGGGACCTTTGTCGTTCTCCCACTTCTCGTCGGGACGAATCTTCCAGGTGTTGTTGGCATCCATGTGCATGGTGGCGGTCAGGAAGTGCTGCACGTTGCCTGCGGCGTCGGTCTCCTGGCCCAGCGTCATCGGGGTGTCGCCCGAGCCCCAGCCGTTGTGGTTGCCGACGATGCCCCAAGAGTCGTAGGCTTGGGAAACCTTCAACTCACAAGTCGTGGTGTTAAACTCGATGTAGTAGCTGTTGTGCGAATAGGTCGTGATGTTGCCGCCTCCGCTTGTCACCAATGTCTGGGTCGGAGCTTCGGCTGCGGGCGTTCCGCTCATGCCCCATTCACCGTTTGCCCAGTCACCGGCGGGAGTCAGTTTCCAGCCTTCTACGTTGGCCAGGCCGTTGAAGTAAATCATGCCGGCATAGTTGTCATCGAAGTTGGCGGAGTAGAGGAATTGGCTGTTGCCGTGGTTCCAATCGCAGTATTTACCCACAACCCACAGTTTCGGATACTGCACATCCATGCTATACGGCGTGATGTTCAGCGTGATCACGTTGGAATACAACGTGTCTGCTGCCTGCGAGATGGAGGATGACAGGCGGATTTCGTAATCGCGTGCGCTGTAATCCTCTTCGATGCCATGGTCGTTCAGCAGGTTGATGACGGCAGAGTTCAAGTCATTGACCGTGATGTCTTGCGTGGTAGCGGTGGTCACTGCTGCCAGCTGGCGGGCGTTGGCGAAGTTGTTGCCTGCCAGGTCAAAGTCGATGTTGGTCGTGGAAATGGCGCTGTAGCCGAAGTTGGCCTTCTCCCACGAGAGGCTGACGGCCACGTCGCTGGCATTGGCTGCTTCCAATACGATATTTGTCGTTGCCGGTGCGTTCAATACAGCGGGTTGAGCCGTTTGCGCATTGAACGTCGTCCCGTCGAGGTCGCTCTCGCAGGCCGCGAAGGCCATGGCAACCCCCAATACAGGTATATAATTAAGTAGTTTCTTCATAACTATATTCTCTTTTAGATAAGATTAATGAATGAGTTAATAACCCGGGTTCTGTTCCAGGCTGCCGTTCACGCTCAGGTCCGTAGTCGGGATGGGGTAGAGGTTGTAGTGGTCGTCCACGGCCACGCCGGTGGGCGTGCCGCCCTTTTCCACCCACAAGTAGCTGCCCGATGTGAACAGGCCATAGCGGATGAGGTCCGTGCGGCGCGTGCACTCGAAGTACATCTCGCGCTGGCGTTCGTTCAGTAGGTTGCCATACTGCACGCTGGTGGTCGTGCCGCCCACATTGGCACTGGCCGTCAGCCAGCTGCTGCTGATGTTGTGGCTGCTGTCGCCGTAGCCGCGTTCACGCAGTGCGTTGATGTAGTTCACGGCCTGTTCCGTGCTGCCGCCCTGTCCGCCGCGGGCCACTGCCTCGGCATAGTTCAGGTAGATTTCACCCAAGCGGAAGAGGGGGAAGTCCGTGTCGGGGAAGGTCTCGTTCTTGCCGGCAGTGCCGTCGCTGTTCAGGTTGGTGAACTTGTAGACCGACCATCCCTGCGTGTCGAACGTGGCGTAGGACGTGGTAATGTCCACAGCTTTGGTACCGCTATAGAAGATGCCGCGCTTGTCCAGGATATTTTCATCGGTCCATGTGCTTTCGTCATCGCTCGGGAATTCGAACACGCGCACCAGGTTGCCCGTGGCACGGAAGCCTGCCCAACCGGAACCGATGCCGCTGGCCCGTTCCGGAGAGCTGGCACGTGTACCCAGGATGATGGCGCCGATGCCGTAGGACTGGGTCGTCTCGCCGTCTGCGCAGATGGGGAAGATGATTTCGCGGCTAGCATTGGCGTTTTCGCCATTGTTGGCCATGAACAACTCATCGTAGTTGTCGGCCAGGCTGTAGCCGGCGTTGATGACATTGTTGCAGCGTGTGATGCAGTCGTCATAGCGGGGCGTGCCTGTGTAAACCTCTGCATTGAGGTACATGCGCGACAGCAGTGCGTCCACGGCAGCCTTTCCGGCGTGTCCGTATTCGGCTTGTGTGGGCAGGTCGTCATAGATGTCCAGCAGTTCGCTCTCGATCCAGTTGAAGTAGTCGGCGCGTGTCTCCAGCTGTCCGGGGTTCAGCGAATAGTTGTCTTCCGTGATGAAGGGCGGGCGTCCGAACAGGTCCATCAGCGAGTAGTAGGCCAATGCGCGGCAGAATCGTGCCTCGGCGGCATACTGTGCCTGGTTGATTTCGCTCGGCGCGTTGCCGATGTTCTTCATGAAGTCGTTCACCAGGGCCACGATGTACATGCCGCGCTGGTAAGAGCCTTCGATGGATTCCACCTGTGCCGTGGTCCACGTGATGGAGTTCATGGACGATACCCATGCGTCGCCCCAAGCGTTCTTGGTCTCGTCGGTGGGGCAGGTCTGCAGGGTGAACCAGCAGCGCAGCATCACGGTGTTGCCGGGATCCAGGCCGTTGATGTCGGAAGAGCCTGCACCGTCCTGTCCGGAGAGCGCCCATACGGAATAAATCTTGTTCAATGCTTGGGTGTAGCTTTCGGCCGTGCTGTAAGCCTTGTCGGAAGTCACCACGTCCGGATCCAACGGGAATACGTCGAGATCGTTTACGCAGCCGCTGAAAGTAACCAGTCCGGCTGCCAGTAAGGATGCTGTAATATATTTCAGTTTCATAATGGTCTAATGTGTATTAAAAGTTAAGATTCAGTCCTAAAGTATAGGTGCGGGGACGCGGCCACATATTGCCGTCTACGCCGTTCACGCCCGGAATTTCGGGGTCTATGCCGGAGTATTTCGTAACGGTGAACACGTTCTGTACGCTGAAGCTGATGCGGCCCGACAGCTTTTCGGTGAAGAACTTGTCGAACGAGTAACCCAGCGTGATGTTGTCCATCTTCAGGTAAGAAGCGTTCTCCAGGTAGAGGTCGGTCAGCTGGCTTTCCACGCTGGTATGGGTATAGCGGAATCCGCCGGTCTGTTCCAAGGCTTCCTTGTTGTGATTACCCAGTGTGCCCAAGCCGCCGTAGTTGGCGTAGGTGCCGTGTTCGGCAGTCTGTGAGTTGAAAGCGTAGTTGCCCAGGCTGGCGCGGAGATTGAAGCCGAGGTCCCAGTTCTTCCATTGGAATTGCGAACTGAAGCCCATGTAGACGTCTGCCAGCGGGCTCTTGCCGGTGAAGTAACGGTCGCCGTCGTCGATGGAGCCGTTGCCGTTGCGGTCCACAATGGCACCCTGTATGGGTTTGCCGTTCTCGTCATACACTTGTTCGAAGAGCCAGAAAGTGTAAGGCGCATGTCCCACCTGGTGTCTGGCTACGGGCGTGTTCGTACCGAAACTTACGGTAGAGGCCACGATGCCTTCATAATCGGGGTTGTAGTTGGCGGTCAGCTTCGTGATTTCGCTGTCGTTCCACGTGATGTTGTAACCGATGGTCCAGGAGAAGTCCTTCGTCTGGATGGGCACGGCGTTGATGTTGAATTCCACGCCCTTGTTCTCCATCTCGCCCACGTTGGCGGTAATCTGGTTGGTGAAGTTCGTGCCGGCGGGGGCGCTGACTGTGTTCAACAGGTCTTTCGTCTTCTTCACATAGAACTCCAGGCTACCGTTGATGCGGTTGTTCAGGAAACCGTAGTCCACAGCCACGTTGTACGTGTGCGTCTCTTCCCACTTCAGGTCGGGGCTGTAGCCGTCGGGTTTCAGCAGGTAAGAACCGTTGTATTGCGTATTGTTGTTCGTGCTGAATACATACTTGGTCAGGTACATGTAGTCGCCTATGTCTTGCTGGCCGGTGACACCGTAACCGAGACGGAGTTTCAGGTTGGAAAGTACGCTACGGGTGTTATCCATGAACTTCTCGTTGATGATGCTCCAAGCCACGGCTACGGAGGGGAACATACCCCAGCGGTTGTTCTCGCTGAAGCGGGAGGAACCGTCCCGACGGAGGGTAGCTGTCAGCAGGTAGCGGTCCATCAGGTTGTAGTTCAAACGTCCGAAGAAGGACACCAGGTAGTTCTCCCACGGGTTGCGCTGGCTGTCGTCGCGGAAGTAGCGGCTTTCGCCTTCGTTCCACGTCCAGCCTGCGGGGGCGGAAGTGGCACTGGTGGTGACGTTTGACTTCTGTTGCGTGAAGTCGCTGTAGTAGAAGTGCTGCCAAGAGTAACCCACCATCAGGTCCACGTTGCTCTTGATGGGCTCGAAGTAGTGTACATAGTTGGCATAGAAGTCCAACAGGTGGTTGCGGCGCAGGTTGCTCCAGGAACCGCCCTGACCCAAGCCGGGGAAGTCGGTGTCCTTGGCTGCCTGGTAAGAGCCCGAGTTCACATAGTTGTCGCCCGTCGTCTTGGCTACGTCGTAACCCAGGTTCAGGTTGAGGCGCAGGTCTTCGAATCCGTGTATCTTATAGTCCAGCTGGATGTTGCCCAGGCTACGCTTGGTCGTTCCCTGATTGTTCACGTCCAAGAGCAGGGCCAAGGGGTTGACGGCCGCATTGTCGTCCGGTCTGTAGCCGGAGATGTTGCCATCGTTGTCGTAGACGGTATTGGTGTGGCCGTAGAGTCCGTTATAGCCGTTCAGGCCTTCCGTATAGTTTCCTTGGGCATAAACCGGTTTGGTGGGGTCGTAATAAACGGCTGCACCCACGGCGCCGGAGTCGGCGAAACGGTTGTTGTTGATGGTACCCTTCACGTTGATGTCCACGCTCAGGTGGTCATCGAAGAACTTCGGGCTGAGGTTGATGGCGCCCGTGTAGCGTTCGTAGTCAGAGGTCTTCAGCGTACCGCGTTCCTTGTTGTAGCCGAAAGATACGCGGAAAGGCAGGAAACCTGCTTTGCCCGATACGGCGATGTTCTGGTCTGTGCCCAAGCCGGCCTGGTAGATTTCATCCTGCCAGTCGGTAGAAACATCGGGGTACATGTTCAGGTTGTTTTCAATGGTGCTGTACACATCCGTGCCGGCATATTGGCTGAGCATGGTCTGACGGAACTCGTTGCCATCCATCACGTTGACGCGCTTGTAGGGGTCTTTGAAAGAGTAAGTGCTGTTGTACGTCACTTTGATTTTACCCTCTGCACCTTTTTTCGTAGTGATGATGATGACACCGTTTGATGCACGCGAACCGTAGATAGCCGTGGCCGAGGCGTCCTTCAACACGGTGAACGTAGCGATGTCGTTCGGGTTGATGGTGGCCAAAGCGTTGGGCGTTCCGGGGGCTGCATCGTTGGATACGGGCACACCGTCGATGACGATCAACGGGTCGTTGCTGGCATTCAGCGAGGCGCCGCTACGGATGCGGATGGTAGAACCTGAACCGGGTCCGCCGTCGCCGCTCGTCACGCTGAGGCCCGGCACCTTGCCCTGCATCAGTTCCTGCGGGGAGGTCACGGCGCCGCGGTTGATTTCTTCAGCTTCGATGGCTACTACCGAACCACTCAAGTCGCTCTTTTTCACCGAACCGTAGCCGATGACTACGACCTCATCCAGCATCTCGGTGTCTTCCAGGAGCAGGATGTTCATGTTCTCTTCGGCGGGCAACTCTTGCGTCTTATAGCCGATGTAGCTGATGACGATGATGTCGCCCTTGTTGGCTTGCAGGGTGAAATTACCGTCCAAGTCGGTAATCGCGCCCTTGGTTGTGCCCTTGATCTGGACACTCGCACCGATAACACCGAAGCCGGTGTTATCCTTCACAATGCCTTTGACCGTCATGCTCTGGGCAAAGGCTTGCACGGATAGCAAGATACCCACCACCCATAGGAGGAGGAACTTGCCTGAACTTCTTAGAATTTTTCCTTTCATGATAGTTGAATTGAAGTTTGTATTAAGTTAAAGTGATTGGTTCTGATGAAGTGATTAGTGCTTAGCGTTTAGTGATGAGTATCTGGCTAACCACTTATCGTTAATCACTAATCACTATAGAAATACCTACTGAAAACCTGCTATCAATCTTTTTACCTTACTCAATCTGCATTTATTTGATTTCCTTGATGGAGATGGCCCATCCGCCGCCCACGGCTGCTTTCAGCTTCAGTTTGGTCTTGCTGGTCACTTTTTTCTTGGTGATGGTGTAGGCTTGCGGGTTAGTCTCCCAGTGGGCATCCTTGGCGTCTGCGTAGATGGTGGCCTCGTACTTCTTGCCCGGTGTCAGGAAGTCCAGCTTCAGTTCGGATTCGTGGCCGTTGTAGCCGGCTGTGCAGCCCATATACCAGTCATCGGTGCCTTTGGCGCGGCGGGCGATGGTGATGTATTCGCCCGGTTCGGCTTCGAGGTAGCGGCTTTCGTCCCAGTCGATGGCCACATCCTTGATGAACTGGAAGGCGTCCATGAAGCGCTCGTAGTTTTCAGGTACGTCGGCTGCCATCTGCAAGGGGCTGTACATGGTGACGTACAAGGCCAGCTGACGAGCCAGCGTGGAGCGCACATGCGAGGTGTTCGAGGGGTTCAGCTTGCTGCAATCCATTTCGAAGATGCCCGGCGTATAGTCCATTGGGCCACCGATGAGGCGCGTGAAGGGCAGGATGGTGGTGTGGTACACCTTGTTGCCTCCGAAGGATTCATATTCTGTGCCGCGGGCCGATTCGTTGCCGATCAAGTTGGGGTAGGTGCGGCACAGTCCTGTCGGGCGCACGGCTTCGTGGGCATTGACCATGATTTTATAGTCGGCAGCCTTGGTCACGGCGTGCAGGTAGTGGTTCACCATCCATTGGCCGTAGTGGTGCTCGCCGCGGGGGATGATGTCGCCCACATAGCCGCTCTTGACGGAGTTATAGCCGTTGTCTACCATGAACTGGTAGGCCTGGTCCATGTGGCGTTCGTAGTTGCGGACGGAGCTGGAGGTCTCGTGGTGCATCATCATCTTGACGCCCTTGCTCTCGGCATAGCGGTGAATCTCTTCCACGTCAAAGTCAGGGTAGGGGGTCACGAAGTCAAAGACGTAATCCTTGCTCTTGCCGAACCAGTCTTCCCAGCCTTCGTTCCATCCTTCCACCAGCACGGCATCAAATCCATGCTTGGCTGCAAAGTCGATGTAGCGTTTCACGTTCTCCGTGTTGGCCGAGTGCTTGCCGTTGGGTTTGGTCTTGGAGTAATCGGTTTGCCCCAGTTTCACGCTGTAAACATCGTCAGTGTAGGCCCAAGTACCCTTGTTGGTAATCATGTCCCACCAGATGCCGACGTATTTCACGGGGTGAATCCAGGACGTGTCTGCCAGCTTGCAAGGTTCGTTCAGGTTGAGGGTGATGCGCGAAGCCAGGATATCCCGTGCGTCGTCGCTCACGATGACGGTGCGCCACGGCGAATGGCAGGGCGTCTGCATATAGCCCTTGTCTCCCTTAGCATCGGGCGTGAGCCAGGACTCGAACACCAGGTTCTTGTCGTCCAGATTCAGGCTCATGCACGAGTAGTCCATCAAGGCCGCTTCATGCAGGTTGATGTAAAGCCCGTCGTCCGTCTTCATCAGCAGGGCCGTCTGTACGCCGGTGGGCGAGAATACGGTCTGCGAGGAATTGGGCGTGACGGCATCTTTCATCAGTCTGCGGATTTCTGTGAGGCGTGAGATGGTGTAGTCATATTCCTGCGTGTCATAGTCACCCGGAATCCAGTAAGCCGTGTGGTCGCCCGTCATGGCGAATTGCGTATGCTCTTCCTTGATGACGAAGTAGTTCAGGTTTTTCTGCTGGGGGAATTCATAGCGGAAGCCCAGTCCGTCGTTGAATAGGCGGAAGCGGATGACGATGCTACGCTCGTTTGCCGGTTGGTCCAGCGTGACGGCCAGTTCGTTGTAGTGGTTGCGGATCTGGCTTTCCTCGCCCCAGACGGGTTTCCAAGTCTCGTCAAAGGTGGAGGTCTGTGTGTCTTTGATGACGAAACCTGTCATCAGGTTGGCTTTGGAGTCGATGAGGCTCTTGTCCTTGGCGCTCATCTCGGTCCATTCGAAGTCCGTCTTTTTGTTGGCGTCTTCTTTTTTCAGTTCCAATCCCAGCGTACTGGGCTTGATGACGGCTTTGTCCTTATAGAACAAGTCATAGGTCGGTGCGCCTTGCCCGTTCAGGCTGAAGTTCATCACCAGGTTTCCGTCCGGTGACTTCAGTTGCTGTGCCGAAGCCAGGAGGACGCTGCAACACAAAGTTGCGGTCAGGGTCAGTTTGTTTTTTAGGTTCATAAGTCTCACGTGGTATTAAGGATTAAGGCAGTTCCCCGTCGTTGGGGCTTACCGCTTGCAAAGGTAAGCTTCGGGAGATTGCCCGTATCCCGTTGGATTGAAAATATAAATGTTTGGAAGTTTATTCTTGATTTAAGTATTTGTCATTCATGTTTTTATAAAATCATTCTGGCACTCAGAATATAAATGCTTCAGAACTCCAGCAGTAGTGATTGGCGGGGCTGGAGTATCAGTTTTTCCTCCAGTCGGATAGTTTTTCCGCTCAATACGTCGCGTGCTTCCGTCTGGGGGAGAATCTCCCGGTAGGGCGTCAGGTCCAGTTCCTGTGCTTCTCCGGTACCGTTCATCATTACAACTACGGACTGATTCTCATATTTGCGTTCATAGACGTAGCAGCCTTTGGCGATGGAGAAATGCTTCATTGTGCCTAAGCCGACGGCTTTGTTGCCTTTGCGCCATTGGAGTAGCTTGCGTGTATAGTCCCAAGCTTCGTTTTCCAATTTGGTACGTCCCTCGCGGGTAAAGGCATTGGTCTTGTCGCCTGCCCATCCGCCGGGGAAATCCTTGCGCAGGGTGCCGTCGCCCTCGCCCTTGTCGCCGGTCATGAGGATTTCTGTACCATAATAAATCTGAGGAATACCACGGGTGGTGAGCAAATACAACATGGCTTGCTGATAGCGGGTCAAGTTTTCGGCCTGTTCCTCGCGGGTGGCGAAGCGGGAGGTGTCGTGGTTGTCGAGGAAGGTCAGCAGGTTCATCGGGTTGGCGTAGACGTGGTCCTGCGTGTTGTAGTCATAGAGCTTGTAGAGTCCGCCAGCCCAGTCGGTGGTCTCCTCGTCGAAGGCGGAGCCCATCAGCCCTTGCAGAGGGAAGTCCATCACGGTGGGAAGGTTGCTGTTGCGCGGGGCGGCCAGTTTGCTGTCTTTTTGCCAGTAGGAAACGAGAACATTGCTGTTAAGCCACGTCTCGCCCACGATGTTGAAGTGCGGGTATTCCGTCAGTACCTCTTTGCACCACTGGGCCATGAAATCGAAATCAGCATAAGGATGCGTGTCCTGACGGATGCCGTTGATACCGGCAAATTCTATCCACCAGATACTCGTCTGGATGAGGTAGCGGGCTACATGGCGGTTGCGCTGATTCAGGTC
>JAHLFO010000090.1 GCA_018883785.1 Candidatus Bacteroides intestinipullorum | reverse complement strand
TGCACCTGAACAAAGGGGACAATAACGTGCGTGGGCATATCGGTACAGAGATGAGCAACAAGGCGGAAACGGTGCTGGTCATCAGCAAAGACAACGAGAATCCCGGCATCAGTGAGGTACACGCCCTGCATATTCGAGAAAAGGAGTTCAAGCCGTTCGCTTTCACGATAGACGAAGCCGGGCTTCCCGTCATTGCGGAAAGTCATGCCGTGAGCGAACACCCCAGACCGAAAGCACGGACCAGTTTTACAGACCTGAGTATCGAGCAACACCGGGAAGCCCTTGCCGCTGCTTTCGGCGACAAGCCCATTAAGGGATTCGAGAACATGCTCCAGGCACTCATGACCTCCTACGAGGCAATTGGTTTCAAACGCGGCAGGAACGTGATGGTCAAGCTGCTGCTTTACCTGACCGACAACCTGAAGCTTATACGCAAACGGGATAAGCTGTTCTATTATGACATGAGTCCGGCAGAAGCCATGCTTTTCGACGAGGAATGACGGCGGGCGCGGGCATCTATAATTCAGTTTAATTTAGTACAGATGATATATATAGGGAAACAAACTAAACCGGTTTGATGAAAACAAGTGAAAGAAAAACGACATGAACATATCGGAAGCAAAACAGATACGCATCGTGGATTTTCTGGCACAGCTCGGACACCGTGCGCAGTATGTGAAATCGAAACAATACTGGTATCTCTCCCCTTTCAGGGAAGAAAAGACACCATCGTTCAAGGTGAACGACCGGCTCAATGAATGGTATGACTTCGGGGCGGCCACCGGTGGCGACCTCGTGGAATTGGGCAAGCACCTGTACGGAACGGACAACGTAAGCGAGGTGCTGACCCGCATCGAACGGCACGTCGCAGCCAACAACCTGCCGAGGGTTCGGCTTCCGGCGGTGATGCTCCGGCCGGTGGAAGCGGAAATGAAGGATATAAGGGTGGTGCCGCTACGACACCATGCACTGCTGTCGTACCTCCATTCCCGGATGATCGATGCCGACATCGGAAAGATGTTCTGCAAGGAAGTGCATTATGAGTTGCGCAAGCGACACTATTTCGGCCTGGCATTCTGTAATCTGTCAGGAGGCTATGAAGTGCGCAATCCTTACTACAAGGGTTGTCTGAAGAACAAGGATGTTTCGCTGATAAACCATACACATGGCGAAACGCAGGGCCATGTGTGCATCTTCGAGGGATTCATGGATTTTCTCTCCTATATGACCCTGCGGCAGGCCAGAGACAGGGAGATATGCCTTGAAGTTCCTTGCGACCATCTCGTGATGAACTCCGTAAACAACCTTAAAAAAGCATTGGGACACTTGCAGGAATATCCGTTTATCCATTGCTATCTCGACAATGACCTTGCCGGGCGGAAGACGGTGGAGACCGTCGCCTCACTGTTTGCCGGGAAGGTCAACAACGAAGCCTACAGGTACGACGGCTACAAGGACCTGAACGACTACCTGAGAGGCAAAAGGCTCTGACGCGGCCGGCGTGCCGGAACACAAGGAAGCCCTCCATCCGGAGGGCTTCTTTTTTTGTCCGCAAGCGACCCTGTTCAGGCATAAAACAGCCGTCAGAATATGATTTTAGAGTATGATTTTGAGAAATAGCATAAATCTTATTAAGAAAATGAAGATTTGTATATCAATTATTTCCTAATATAATTCTGTTGGTTTTTCTTTGCAAACCAAATTCAGAATACAAAATAATACTATTACGATAGAATATGAAATCATATTGGATATTTGCAATCGTACTGACGGTAGCCTACATCATCTACTATGCGGTGAACATCGCCAGAGACCTGTACGGAAAGAAAAGCCGTGGCGGGACGGAAGAGGAAGTCTTTGAACTCGATCCCGACGACGGCCAGGAGAGCGTGACGGTGACGGAAAGCGAGACCGGCTTCAATGTCGGGACGGAGAAGTACGAGACCGCCTTTGAGGGCACCGGCGCTTCCGTGCAGGACGGTCCGGCGGAGGCGGACACGGAATCGGCCGAAGAACGGTTCGCCCGGATAAAGGCCGAAGCCGAGGCGAAGATGGAGGACAGCACCCCTTACCTGTCCGACGGATTCACGCCGGACGATATGTACAAGGCGATGATTTGCGGCGGCCGTCTGGAGAACCGTCCCGCAATGGACTGGAAACCGGTGGACAAAATTTAGCGATGAAAGAAACGAGGAAGATATTATGCGCCCTGTCCATGCTTGCAGTACCCTGCTGCGTCTTCGCCAAGAGCGGAGCCGTGAACTACTCCTGGGGAGCGGACGCGCTTGCCACCATGCACGACTTTGTGGTGACGATGATGCTGTATGTGCCCAAAGTGCTGTATAAGGCTGAATGCTGGAGAACAAAACCAAAGACATTCCACAATAAAATCAACTGTTTTTCAATGATATATGAGCAAAACGAGATTTATAATTTATCCTAACGGAAATGCAGTTTCCGCAACTTTTTTGGGAACAATTTTGGGCACATTTCCTAAATTTGCGAGAAACAAATGTGCCCAAACACTAAAAAACGAGTATATGAAAGCAAGCATTTATCTAAGGAAAACGAAAAAAGGAACGGATGATACGACCCTGTGCATCCGCATCCGGCAAGGGAAGTCCGATTTGAGGGCTGTAACCCCCTTGACCGTTATCACCCAATTCTGGGATTGCAGGAAGCAATGTTACAAAGCCAACACTCCCGTTACCACCATCGGGAAAGACGAAAGGGTGTCATTCAACAAGAAAGTAGGCAGGCTGCTTGCGTTTGTGGAGGAAAACATACAGGAGGAAGCGGATGCCGATGCTTTGAAAGAGGCTATCGCCCGTTTCTTTGCCGCACCCAAAAAGCAGGAGGCCATGCCAACACAAAATACACCCCATGCAACAGTCATGGAACGGATGACCGTCCTTGAGGGATTTCGCCGCTATCTTGCGGAAAACGATTTCAGCAGCCGTCACATATCGGAAACCCGGTGCATCGAGCGTAAAATCAAACGCTACATCGAATGGCAAAGGCAGATGAACGAAATGGAGTGTTACGAAATGTACCTTGATGATTTAGACCCGGCTGTGTTGTCGGACTTCCGGGAATTTGCAGCCAACGAGCATTTGTATTTCCGAGAGTTTCCCGACTTCTACGCGCCGTTCAAGGTACGGGCGTGCTGCATGAACGAGATTTCGCCGAACACCCTTACCGCACTCATGGCACGTTTCACATTCGTGCTGAACTGGTGCGTAAAGCACGGCTACATGACCAACGAGAGCTACAGGAGCTTCGACCACGGGGTACTGGTATATGGCTCTCCCTACTATCTGACCATTGAAGAACGGGACACCGTTTATAATGCCGACCTCACGGGCTGGCCGAAACAGCTTATAGACCATCGGGATAAATTCATGTTCCAATGCCTTGTGGGGTGTCGGTACGGTGATCTGCAGCGGCTCACGAAAGACAACATCGTGGAGGGCTTCTTGGAATACTACCCGCAAAAAAGCCTGCACAACGGCAAGGGCGGTGTAGTCCGTGTGCCGCTCAACGAAAAGGCAAAGGCGATACTCGCAAGGCAAAGGACGGACGGCAACAGGCTTTTCCCGAAGCATTGCCGCCAGTCGTACAATTCGGACATTAGGCTGCTGCTGCAACTGCTGGGTATCAACCGCATTGTGACAGTGCTGAACAGGCATACCCATGAAACCGAACAGCACCCGTTGTACGAGCTTGCCACAAGCCACCTAGCAAGGCGCACGTTCATCGGCAACCTCTACAAGAAAGTGAAAGACCAGGAACTTGTGGCTTCGCTGACAGGCCACAGCCCAGGCAGCAAGGCTTTCGCCCGGTACAGGACGATTGACGAGGACATGAAGAAAGAAGTCATTGACAAGATAAACTGACCATGCGGAAAGAACAGCTTGTAGAATCCATCCGGCAGCGTGACCCTCTTATGGCCGAAGCTGTGGACGGCATGATAGACTATGTTACGGAAAAATATCCGGCTGCATATCCGAGCAGGAAACAGACGGAAGCGGTGAACGCTTACCTGAAATCCGTCCATGCGGACGGCGACGGGAACATGAGCGAACGGAACTGCGAGCACAGGCGCATCGCTTCTATGAAAATTACGCTGAACTGCATCCCGGCACTCGGCCATGCGGAGCTTGACAGGCTCCAGTCCGTCTTAGACCGAATCGCATACGACAAGGAATATTACATGCCGGAAAGAAACTGCGGCTTTCACCGCTGAACATTAAAAACGACCTACGACATGAGAGCAAGCGCATTCATACGAAAGACAGCCATAAGGGGCAGCAACGCCAAGGCAAGGGTCTATTTCCGTGTCCGTGACGCAGGATGCGACATCAAGGCCGCAAGCGAACTGGACATCAACCCCGGCTATTGGGATTCCAAGAGGCAGGGCTACAAGCCGCGTGTCTCACTGATTAGCGAAACGGCACGGAACACCTTTGACCGTTCTGTGCAGGAAATCCTTTCCCTCATATCAAAAGAATACTATATAGGTGCGGACAGCCATTGGCTGAAGCAACTCCTGTTCTCCTACCACCATCCCAATGCCTACAGGATGAAAGGCCGGGAGTGCGTGAACATGAGCCTTGCCCACTGGCTGGAACGGTACAGGACAGAACGGCTGACGGAACGGAAACAGCAAGGCATATACAAACTCATCATCGGCCTTGTCGGACGCTTTGAGGTGTACCAACGGCAAATCTGCAAGCGGAAGAACTATGTGATGAACATCGGCACGATGACCGCTGAGGACTTGCGCAGTCTGGAGAAATACATCTCCAACGAATACCAGTATGTGAAGCTGTACCCGAAGCTCTATGACGGCATCGGCAAAGGTCTTTCAAAAGAAAGGAGGGGTGGAAACTACCTGAGCGGACTGATGGGCAGGATAAGCACGGCTTTCAACTGGTCTATAAAGCAGGGGGCGACAACCAACCGCCCGTTCGACAGCTACGAGATTCCGGCAAAGGTTTACGGAACGCCGTACTACCTGACCTTGGAGGAAAGGAACGCCGTCTATGGCATGGACTTGTCGGATGACCCTGCACTTGCCTCCCACCGGGATGTGTTCATGTTTCAATGCCTTGTCGGATGCAGGTACAGCGACCTTGTGCGCCTGACTTCCGACAACATCGTGAAAGGTGCTGTGGAGTACATTCCGCACAAGACAAGGGAGAAGAACCCGCGCACCGTGCGTGTGCCGCTCAACGAAAAGGCTCAGGCCATACTGGAACGCCTGCAAAGCAGGCAGCGGACGACCAAGACGCTCATTCCTCACAACGCCATCGGCAAATACAACACGGCCATACGCAAGCTGCTTACATTGGCAGGCATCACACGCAACGTGCCTGTGCTCGACCCGAAGACGCACGAGGAAATCATGAAGCCAATCAACGAGATTGCAAGCAGTCACATGGCAAGGCGCGTGTTCATCGGCAATCTCTACAAGCAGGTGAAAGACCCGAACCTTGTGGCTTCGATGTCCGGCCATGTGGAGGGTAGCCATGCCTTTGCGAGATACCGCACAATAGATGACGAAATGAAAATCGAACTTGTAAACTTAATCAATTAGTACAACAACAAAATAAAAATTACTCTATGGACTTATACAGCATGATAGAAGCCGGAGGGCGCATCAAACTGGAGGTGACAGGCGAAGACCTTGTCAAGTTTGCCGACCGTCTTATTGAAAAGGCTCAAGAAATGAAAGCGCACGAACTGGCACAGCATCCGACCGAGGAAGTGTGGCTGACCACCAAGGAAGCGGCGGAGAAATGCCATGTCTGCTCCACCACGTTATGGTCATGGGCGAAAGCCGGGTATCTTGTTCCGGCGAAGATGGGCAGGCAGAAACTCTTTGCCCTGTCCGACATACAGAAGATTCTCAATGACAGGGGAGGCAACAAGGAGCAAAAGCAGTTATAGGCATTCCACGCAACGGGAACGGACAGCACACCCCCATATTTGTACCCCCCTGCTACATGCAGGAATGATGCCGCTATTTATCCGGGAATATTGGCAGAGAAGCCCGGACTTATCCCGGTACTGTATGGCGTTTGGGGAGCAAGTATAGGTTTTGTGTGCCACAAAACCGCCGACCGAATGTCGGAAACGCCGCCCGAGGAAAACCAACGACCGATGGAAAGCAATCCCCAAACGCAGGAATACAGCAAGCCGAAAGGAGGCCGTCCGAAGCTGCCGGACGGGCAGCAGCGCACCCATGCCGTCAAAGTCTATTTTGACGATGAGAACTATGCCAAGCTGCTCAAAAGGCGCAAGCGGACGGGCAAGCCCCTTTCGTCCATTGTCTATGAACTTGCGGTGAACGGCTATGTCAAGGAGCCGCTTTCCAAGGAGCTTGCATCATGCGTCAGGGCGATGGCTTCGATGGCGAACAACCTGAACCAACTGGCGCATGAAGCGCACCTTTCCGGGTATGCCGCCGTGGAGGAAAGGACAAGGGAACTGTCGGAAAAAATCGCAAAGGTACTGGTGAGGATCAGCCGTGAACTATAGAAACTCCAACTTATGATAGCACAGATAAACAGCGGGGCGCAATTCGCCGGACTGGTAAATTACGCCAACGACATTGCCAAGAAAGGAACAACAATCGTGGCATCGGAGGGGGTGTGCACTTCGTCCAATGAGAGCATCACGGCGAGCTTCCAGACACAGGCAAGGATGCGTCCGGGATTGAAGAACTTTGTCGGACACATATCATTGAGCTTTGCGCCGCAGGACACGCCGAAACTCACGGACAGCTTCATGGCGGAAGTGGCCAAAGAGTACATGAAAAGGATGAGGATAACCGGCACGCAGTATGTCGTGTTCCGGCACAAAGACCAGCCGCACGGCCATGTGCATATCGTCTATAACCGTGTCCGCAATGACGGCACGGCCATCACGGGTGATTCCAATTTCAGGAAGTCAATCGCCGTGACAAAGGCACTGACAAGGGAATACGGGCTTATTTTCGGCAAGGGCAAGAAGAATGTCCGGCGTGAGCGTCTGCGCGGCAAGGATGCCGTGAAATACCGCTTGTACGATGCCATCCGGGAAGCGATGAAAAGCTGCCATGACTGGCAAAGCCTGCGTGCGGTTCTCGAAGCGAAAGGCATCCGCATGGAGGTTGTCCAAAGGGCTGGAGGAAGCGGCAGGACAGGAATCATTTTCACTTATGGGAAGATGACTTTTTCAGGCGGTCAGATAGACCGGAGTCTGACCTACAACCGCATCAATCAGGCAATGGCGGCAGTCGGCCAGACCGATGCCGCAGACGCATCCATGCATAGGCAATCTGTCGCATCTTTGGACGGCAAGTCTGTTTCTTCCACTCTTGTCGGTATTGGTGGCAACGGGGCAGAAGCCACCGGACAGGCTGAAAACACATTGCTCAATAGTACGGACAGTTCCACTATCGGCGGCAATATCGGCGAGGCGGCTGTGGAAGTCATCATGCAGCCCCATATCGTCCAGTCCACTGGAGGTGGCGGAGGAAGCAATGACCGTGGCTGGAGGGATGACGACAAGGAAAAGAAGAAGAACAACAAACCATATTCACGGAGGAGGTAGCCATGACGAACAGGAAACCCACGCCTTTGAAAGACGAAAAGCCTGACCCCATCGAGGAAGTTCAGGAACAGTTGGCGGAGCTTATAGCGACAGTAAACTCGCTTGCGGAGAAAGGCACTGCCACGGCAGAACGCCAACCGGACGAGCGGTTTCAAAAGACCCTTTCCACGGCTGTAGTAAAGGCCGTGCAGGACTTGCTGGAGGCACGGCAGAGGAAGTTCGAGGAAGCCGACAAGGGCAAGATGACCATAAACGAGATTTTGCAGGAAATACTCGGCCAATATGATGACATCTGCGGAAAGGCAAAGGGCTTTTACCAAATCTATCAGGGTGCGGATGCCCGTTTTAAGCACATTGACGAGAGCCTGCAAAAGATTAGCGGCAATCAAAAGATATTATACGGCATGATGAAAACCATCAAGCAAGCACACAATATGAAGCCGGACAATGAGTATAAGCATCCGGCCATGCCGTCCGGTTTTAAGAACAGACTCAAGTATTTTGCTTTCAGCCTGCCTTTATATGGGCTTAAACGGGTTTACCTTTCGCGCCATACCCGTTTGTATGTCAAAATCTGCCTGTTCTGCATCTGGGTGATTACCATTGCTACGGCGGCCTTTATTGCCTATGACAATGCGGTTCTTAGGAAAGAAAATGCAACAATCATGCAGTTATTACATATGAATTTGAAATGAAAATCAAAGCCTCTTAATAATAGTTCTTTGAATAATAAACATCCCATTACACCTAAGAGGTGACCTTAGCTTCTTTTGAGCTTAACTTATACTTGTGGAGACGGACGATTTCCGATGCATAATCGTCCGTCTCTGTCACACATGAATTTCATTTCTCGTAAAAATAAGTTGCCGTAGCACCCCCATCCACGAGGAAATCAGCTCCGGTAATAAACGCACCTTTTTCGCTCATCAACAGTTCGGCGACATTCGCCACTTCATCGGTTGTACCGGGACGCCTTGCCGGGCATCTGGCGAACATGTTCTTGTAGAAATCGCCCCGTGGTCCGTTGAATTCATCGAGGGCGAGCGGCGTGACGATAATGCCGGGCGAAATGGAGTTGATGCGTGCGCCCCGCTTGCCCCACTTGACGGCTTCTGCCATGACGCGCTTCACGTTGCACCGTTTGGCAAGCTGATAGGCATGAAGCGTGTCGCGGATATTCTGTAGTTGCAATACGTCAAGACTGAGTAGTTCTTCGGTCGGCGTGCAGGCAAGCTGGCGGTCAATGTCCTCTCCAAGAGCAGGCAAACGGTGTCCTGACTGGCTGGAAACAGTCACGCCTGCACCACCGGGTTTGATGACCTTGCCCGCTTCCTCCAGCAGTACCGCCGTGCCGTATAAGTCCACATTCAGAATTGTTTCAACGGATGCTTGCGATGGGGAAACGCCTGCGGCATTGACCAGATATTTTATATCCCCATACATCTTTGCTTTTTCTAGCAGTGCAAGGATGGAGGAGCGTGAAGCCAAATCCATTTCTGTGGCTACGGTATCGAAGCCCGCCTTGTTCATTGTGTCGGCTACCTGTGCGGCATTCTCCACGTGCTTGTCGCCGATGATTATCTTCATGCCGTATCCCATGCGCCGGGCTATTGCCATGCCTATCTGTCCGGCTCCGGTAAGTATCATTACATCCATAATGCGCTTAGTATTTAAGTTTGCCTAACCAGTTATTCACACTTTCCTTTGCCTGAGCCTGTGCGTTCTGTGCCGTAGCACCCCGTACCGCCAAGCCTTTCAACACGGTTGCTCCCTTGCAGGCAGCTTTCAGTTTGTTTTCCGTACCGGACAGTCCGCTGCCCTCATGGGTACAGAACGGGATGACAGTCTTTCCCTGCCAACTGTGCTTCTCAATAAACGTGTACACAGGCATCGGCATGTCGCCCCACCAGTTGGGATAACCGATGAAGATGATGTCGTAATCCTCTACCTTTATATCCCCTTTGATGGCCGGACGCGCCTTGACATTCAATTCCTGTTTGGCTACTTCCGTACATTCCGTATAATCATCGGGATAAGGTGTTACAGGCTCGATGTGGAAAAGGTCACCATCCGTTTCGGCGGCTATCATTTCAGCAATGATGTGGGTGTTGCCTTTCTCAATGTGTCCTACGGCATAATTCTCGCCTGCCCGTGAAAAGAATGCCACGAGTATCTTCTTTTCTTTCATGTTCTGTTCCTTTCTTTGATTGGTTTGTGCGCATGATGTGATTGGCAGTAGACCAACCAACAAGATGGCTATGAATGAATAAATATGTTTCATTGCTTCTAAGAGTTATTTCATTGTCTTCATGTCTATCACATAGCGGAATTTCACTTTCCCGTCCAGCACATTTTGGTAAGCCTTGTCTATTTCAGCACCACCAGCCTTGATAATCTCGACTTCCGGATAGATATTGTTGGCCACGGAATAATCCAGCATTTCCTGTGTTTCCTTGATGCCGCCTATTTGCGACCCGAATACCTTGCGCCTTGCTCCGGGCATGACCAGTTCGGCTACTGAAAGCGTGGGCATATTACGGAATGCCGGAAGTCCGACAATACCCAGTTGCCCGTCCAGCTTCAGCATTTTCAGATACATGACCGGTTCGTATTTGGCAGGGATGGTGGAAAGAATGAAGTCGAAAGTCTTGTCAAGTCCTTTCATGTCTTCGGGATTGTTCACATTGACATACCGCACAGCTCCCATGCGAAGTGCGTCTTCCCGTTTTTCCTCCGTAATGTCGAACACCGTAACTTCCGCTCCGAGTGATACGGCATATTGCACGCCCATGTGTCCCAAGCCGCCGAAACCTGCAACGCCCACCTTGTCGCCTTTCTTAACTCCGGCCTGCATGATAGGGGAATAGGATGTGATGCCTGCACAAAGCAAAGGAGCGACTTTCGTAATGTCAGCATTGTCGGGTACTTTTATGGCAAAATCCTCTGCCACGACATAGGTGTTGGAGTAGCCTCCTTGTGTATGTTCATTGTCGTTATAGCGGTCAATGCCATGATAGGTCATTATCGCCCCTTCTTCACAATACTGCTCCAAATCCTGTTCGCAGGCATCGCAGTGGCGGCATGAACCTATCATGCACCCGATACCTGCATAATCTCCCACCTTGAAACGTGTGACATCCTTCCCGACAGCCACCACCCGTCCGGCAATCTCATGTCCGGGAACCATCGGATATTCCTCTGCTCCCCAGTCGGCGAATACGTGGTGCAGGTCACTGTGGCAGATACCCGCATACAGGATTTCAATCTGTATGTCATGGTCACCTACGGCATGGCGGGTAAACTCGTAAGGCTTGAAATGCCCTTTCTCCTCATAGACGGCAAAGCCCTTGGCCGGGATGCGTCCGTCATTGTTTTGTGCAAATGCAGTCATGGCTGTAAAAATCAATGTTGCTGCTAAAATCAAACTCTTTTTCATTATCATATTGTTAATTGGTTGAATCATTATTACTGTTCAGGGATTATCTCGTTCAGGCAGGCTATCGCATTGAGTGTTCTCGGATAGCCAATATAGGGCAAAAGCTGGGTGACAACATCCAACAATTTCTGTTTGTCGTTTCCCATATTTATATTCGCCCGGATATGTCCTTTCACCTGCGATTCACAGCCGCCAAGCGATACGAGCATGGAGAACGTGAGCAACTCGCGCATCTGTTTGTCCAGTCCTGTACGTGTCTGATAGTCGCCGAAGCAGTTGGCTGAAAGATAACGCTGGATGTGCATTTGGTTTCCCGGTGTGTTTTTATACATATTGTCTATCATTTCCACACCTACCATTTCTTTTTGTACAGCAAGCCCTTTCTCGAAACGGTCTTCCGGCGAAGTCGTGGATTGCGAAGGCAGAGGCAGTTTGACTCCATTTTCTGTCAGGAAGTCGTTTGCCGCCCCGATAAAATCTATCACTTTGGCAATACCGACATATGGAACAGAGTGATAAAGGACTTCTTTGATTTCCACAGGTGTCACTCCGTTGGCAAGTCCCGCACGCAGCATCATGCGGTATTCGGCTACGGCGTGCTGGGCGATGGTAGAAGCCATCGTAACCATGATGCGTGTCTTCGTGTCTAAATTGCCGTGGTTCAGAATTTCATCAAAGGCGAAGTTATCGAATACTTCTATTAACTCCGGGTCGGTCTGTTTGACCGTTGATACATAGCCGGGAAACCATGCTTCGTGGTTCTTGACAGCTTCCGCACTTAAATGCGGAATTGAATTAACTACTTCCATTTCTTTTGTTTCTTGAGCTTTTATACCAATTATACCAGTTAAAACTGTTATAGTTATGATGATTATAGTTTTCATTTGTCTATTGCAATGTACGTTTGAAGAACTCGGCCAGCTTCTTTACAGCCGGATTGACCGCTCCCGGCTTGTCGTAAAGGTCGATGTGTGAGTAGCCCGGTACGGTGAACACTTCCTTGTCCTTTCCGGGAAGTGCGTTGTAGAAGCGTTCGGTCTGCCATTCGGAATCGGCTTTCTCACCGACCACGAGCAGGACGGGTTGGGTCAACAGGTAGATGTTCTCGATAGCGGAGAATGCCATTTTGGTGGCTTGGCTGCGCCGCAGGTAGAAGTTGTCGGCACGCGGATGCCATGCACGGGTTGTGCGATAGTATTCATATCCCTCGCGAAAGGATGGTGCGGTGCTTTCATCAGGTTCAGGACACATATAGACTTTCATCAGTTCCGCACCACGGGCTTCACGGGTACGTTGCTGCGAAACATCCTCCAGCAGCGCGATTTGTTCTTCCACACTTCGTCCTCTCAACCAGCTCTCCCGGTTGGCAGCCCCAATGTCTGCCGCACTGACTCCTGCCACGGCACGGATGCGCCGTTCGGTGGGAGCCGTTGCTATGACATATCCGCCTCCGGCACAAAGACCGAGCGCACCGATGCGATATTCATCCACAAAAGGAAGCGTGACCAGATAGTCCACGGCATAGCGGATATCTTCCACCCGTTCATACGGAGCTTCCGACCAATGGGGCGTACCACCGCTCTCTCCGGCGTAGGCTGCATCGAAGGCGAGGGTGACAAAACCGCTCTCCGCCAAGCGGTAGGCATACAGCCCTGCTGACTGTTCTTTGACGCTTCCGGCAGGATGGATACTGAGGACAGCAGGATATTTTTGTGTCTTGTCTAACCCTTTCGGCAAAAACAGGTTGCCCACTAATACAATGTTATTACTCCGCAGGAATGAAACCTTGCGGACAATCACGCCGCTTGTCGTATCGACAGGTGTTATCACGTAGCTTTCAGTCTGCGGAACGCCGGGCAATCCATCGTTCTGTTGCGCCTTTGCACCCGATATGACAAACAACAAGGCTATTGCATATAAGATTTTCTTTTTCATCTTTTGATATGTTATTATTAAAACCATCTTATCTCTTACAGTCTTTTTATGACTTTTGCCGGATTGCCCCCGACAATGGTATTCGGCTCCACATCCTTAGTGACGACTGCACCACCAGCCACTACAGCGTTTTCGCCGATGGTCACCCCCGGCAGAATAAGGGAACGCCCGCCTATCCATGCGCCTTTCTTTATAGTAATGGGCTTGTGAAGCACCCATTCGCGTTTGGTGAAATCATGGTTAGTGGTCACCAACATCACATTCGGGCCTATCTGCACATTGTCCTCGATGATAATACCTCCGCAGGACATCATGCTGCAATTATAGTTGATGAAGACATTCTCGCCGATTTCCAACCCGCTTGCCATGTCTATATGGAACGGCTGTACGATGTTGGATGACTTGGGTAAGGCAATACCGAGCTTTTCCACTATCACATCATGTAACTCAGCGAACGAGTTGGGGACGCAGTTGATTTCCTCACACTTTTTCCATGTTTCGGCAATGACCGCTGCAGCGGTTGCATAATCGGGGTCTGCCATGCTGACCGGCTCACCGTTACGCATCATTTTGATTATATCTTTCTTTGTTTCGTTCATATGGTGATATTCTTGTTTGGGGTAATAATGGCAGGCATTAAGCCAATGGCGGCACGGACGAATAAACGAAATGCTGTTCGCGTTCTGCAATCCACCAGCGTCCTTCCACTTTCTCATACTTGTCATAATAGCGCACGGCGTGCAATGTCAGTTTGTCTTTGCCCTCTTCTTCTGTCACAAGCGTGGCGATGGCGTAACAGATGCCGGTTGCATGTGTATCATCTATGAAATCAACCACCTGCTGCCCGTTCTGGTGGAACGATGCCTTTGCCGCCCCAAAAGCCTTGTATTGCGCAATCATGTCTTCCACATTGTTGATGTCCATGCCCAGTGCTTCGCCGAAATAGACTTTCAGCTTTACATCCGGGCGGAAGATTTCACGATAGTAATCCTGATTGTTCTTGTCCGATTCGGTTGCATAGCGGTCTACTAAATCCTTCAACGCCATGCGGTCTTCCATTTCTTGTTTCATGTCTCGTATCACTTATTCGTTGATTTCGGTTGCAAAGTTAAATTGCTTGCAGTTATCAGATGTGATACAAAACACGGACACGCTTCACATATCCACGGATTTTTATCTATGTTACAATCAGCTTATTAGACGATATGATACAAAACACGGATATGCTTCACGAAAACACAGATTTTATCCGTTCCTGTAAGAGAAAGCCGATAATGTTCCTTACCTTTGTGACAACAATCAAAAGGACAATATGGAAAAAACATTATTGAATATAGAAACGGTTACGGAATATGACGACATGCTCGGTGTAGAAACCCTGCATCCACAGGTCAGCGTGATAGACCTTTCGAAAGCCAGACCCATGCGCCACATGCGGCACACGTTCAGCTTTTATGTGGTATTCCTGAAAGACGAGAAGAACTGCGAACTGATTTATGGCCGCCAGCGGTACGATTATCAGAAAGGCTCGGTGGTCTGTCTGGCTCCGGGTCAGGTCATCGGTATTGAGGACACAGGCGAGGAGTTCCAACCACAGGGCTATGCACTATGCTTCCACCCCGACCTTATCCGTGGCACAAATCTTGGACGCAACATCAAGGAATATACGTTCTTCTCTTACGAAGTGAATGAGGCACTGCACTTGTCAGAGCGTGAACGCCATACTTTCATAGACTGTCTGATGAAGATACAGGAGGAATTACAGCACTCCATCGACCGCATGAGCAAGCGGTTAATTGCCAACAATATTGAGTTGCTGCTCAATTATTGCCTGCGCTTCTATGAACGCCAGTTTATCACAAGGCAGGATGCCAACCGCGATATCCTGACCCGCTTCGAGGCATTGCTTGACAACTATTTCACAGGTGATAATGCCATGCAGAAAGGGTTGCCCACTGTGAAGTATTGTGCCGGAGAACTGTGCCTTTCGTCCAACTACTTCGGTGACTTGATTAAGAAAGAGACCGGAAAGACTGCTTTGGAATATATTCAGCAAAAGATTATCGGCATTGCAAAAGAACAACTGCTTATTCCTGCCAACACGGTCAGTCAAGTGGCCTATAATCTTGGATTTCAATATCCACAGCATTTTACAAGGGTATTCAAGAAATCTACGGGAATGACACCAAATGAGTACAGGATGAAAGCATAAAATTTTTTCATAGAGACATGGGAACTGTATACTTTCATTCTCTATTGCATCAATTTGGGAACAAATTAGTTATTGCTAATTAAATCCAACTTGATAGATAAGCATTTATCTTATTAGTTTAGTATATAGCCAGAGTGTTGCACTTCACTTTTAGCTATCAAATGGAGGGGGGTGTCAAAACGACAACCCCCTCTGTCGTTATGCAGACCTATCCACTATTCACGATAAAAGGGAAAGAAAGACATTTCAATTATCGTTGCTCTCCATACCCATAGTATATCTACGATATACTGGCTACATTTCATTCCCTTATTTCCTCTTTCCAAAATCCGCTGCATCCTGCACCGACTTCTTGCCCGTTCCTTTCATGCAAGAAAGGGATAAAACGGGAAGCAAATGCCAATTCAGACTGTTAAAATGTGTTTAGTCGAATAATGTGCTTCTATAGGCAATTTGACCCGATTTTGAGGTAACTGAACGCATTCTTTTTCCACGTTCATAGGTAAAACTATCCTTGTATCATTTTGGGAACACTTGCCTTTTCCAAATTTTACATAGCTCTGATTATCAGTACAGTTACAGGCAAAGTACAACACGTGATGTATGTGCAGTACATCTGCTTTGCCGTCGCCTCGGTGGTGGCCGTCATATCCGCGCTCCAGATCTATATCAAATGGAATACGGGAGACGACAGCATCGTGAAATACATCGTGATGCTGGTCGGTGCGTGCCTGTTCTTCATCGGAGCCACCCTGGTATTCCCGGCCTTCTTCGGCTACCGCATCTGAAAACGGATTTGAGATTCAACGATATAATCACTAAAAGCAATGAGAATGAAGAAGTTAAAGAAAGCAATGCAAAGAATCGTAGGCGCGGTGTTGTACAAGGTTGCGATGCTCGCCCTCCTGCTGGTGTCGGGGCCTGCCGCACTGATGGCGCAGAATACCGCAGGCGACTACACGGCAGGTACCAACGCCCTGACCACCGTGGCGGAGGAAATCGCCAAGTATGTGCCCATCATGGTGAAGCTGTGCTATGCCATCGCCGGAGTCGTGGCGATAGTGGGCGCCATCAGCGTCTATATCGCGATGAACAACGAGGAGCAGGACGTCAAGAATATCTTAGTCCTCCAAAATTGGTTGGAAAGGATAAGAAAGGAAGTGACAAATAAAGTGCTTAGTATCAAGCGAATAAGCGAATTTTTGAATTTTCCGATTCTTGCTCAACCGACTCTTAAAAAGATATAATAAAATGATTTTTGTTTCTGATTTGTTTCTCATATATGGCTTGATTTTCATATCTTTGCACATGCTTTCAAGGGCATAATCACGATGCAGAAACGATATATCAGCATCCGAAAAGCCCAAACCTCGCAGACCCTCTGCAAAATTCATTTTCCCTTCTTTCGGGAGTAAATTACCAATAAAAAATATACAAGCATGGCAAGACCAAAGAAACAAGTCAAACTGAAGGAGCCGATTAAGATTCGTCTCAAATCCCTCGCAGATGGCAACAAGAGTATCTATCTTGACATCTACTGGAAGGGAGTCAGGAAGTATGAGTATCTGAAACTCTATATCATTCCTGAGGTCAATCCACTCTGCAAGGAGCAGAACAAGGAAACGATGGCAGTCGCAGAACGTATCAAGGCAGAGCGCATCAAGGCTCTCCATGGTCACGGAGTACAGGACTGGGAAACCGTCAAGCAGGGTTCACAACTCTTGACAGGATGGATCAAGAAGTATTGTGAAGGTGGAGTCAGCACCAAGAAATCAACCCTCCATTGTCGTGTTGAAATGCTTCACACCGTGGAGAAATATCTTGAAGAGTCAAACCAGACCTTCATCACCCTTGAAGAGGTCAATGCTGATTTCTGCCGTGGGTATGTGAAGTTCCTTCGCACCTTCCCAAACTCACACTGCAAGTACATTGAGCCAAGACCTATCAGTCAGAATACGGCAAGCCGTTACCTCGGCATGTTCTCGACAACTCTCAACAATGCCGTCCGTCAAGGTATCATCCGTAACAATCCTATGAAGGAACTGGATGCCAAGGAGCGCATTCAGCCAAAGGATGGCAAGAAGGAATACCTTACCATTGAGGAACTTAAAGCCCTCATGGCAACCGACAGTTACCGCCCAGAGGTCAAGCAAGCCTTCATCTTTGCTTGTTTCACTGGTTTGCGACTCAGTGACATGTACAAACTTGCACCGATTCACATCTTCAAGACTCCAGACGGCAAGGGCGAGTACATTGACATGGAAATGCAGAAGACGGAGAAGCCTGTCATCATCCCACTCTCGGAAGAGGCAAAGCGTTGGCTACCAAAACCAAAGGGAATAACAACTCCCTTCTTTGATATACCAACGACTCAAACTGTCATAGGCAGAGCCCTTCGCAAATGGGCAGAGGCAGCAGGTGTAGAGAAGCACATCAGTTTCCACTGTTCACGTCACACCTTCGGAACTATGATGCTGACACTTGGCGCAGACCTGTTCACCACAAGCAAGTTGATGGGTCACACCAATGTTCAGACCACTGAAATCTATGCGAAAATCGTAGATAAGAAGAAGGAGGAAGCCATCAACCTCATTGATGGAATGTTCAAGTAAAGGAGGTGACTTGAAAGCACCCCCTTTGATAAACCAGGGTGGTGTTTTACCCCAGTGGTATAACCAATTATAACAATCATTGATATGACCATCACACTTCGACAAAAAGACCTCGAAAACGACAACAAGAGCCTGTATCTTGACATCTATGACAATGGCAAGCGCAAGTTTGAGTTCCTTTCCCTCTACCTAATCCCAGAGATTAACCAAGAGACAAAGGAACGCAACGAGGCTACCTTGAAACGTGCGCAGGAGATTCGTGCCGAGCGCATCCTTCATCCCGAGACCATTCCCGAGAAAGGTCACTTGATGGTCGTACCCGACATTCCTGATGATGATTCTCCCGAGGTCATTGACTGGATCCAGACCTACATGGAGTGGATGGACGGCAATCCCGAATATTCCAAGAGGACTGTCGAGCAGACTCAATACCTTCAAGAACGCATGAAGGAGTTTCTGAAAGCCAAACGCAGACCGCACATCACTCTGATGAAGTTCGATAAGACATGGTTCAAGGCATTCCTTCTTTGGCTGAAGAATGACTATGTACCTCAGAAGTATGTGAGAGTCAAGGCAAAGCCATTGAGTAATGCCAGTTTGCGGAACATGCAGCAACGCATTGTCGCAGTATTCAACAAGGCAGTCAAGACTGGCAAGTTGAAGGCAAACCCCTTCTATCAGTTGGAGAAGGAAGACACAATCTCCAAGCCAAAGTCTGGTCACAAGCTGTACCTTACACCCGATGAACTCAAACTCTTCATGGCATCAGAAGAGACTAACGGAGTCAGGGAAACCCAGTTGGCATTTGGCTTCGCTTGCCTTACAGGACTACGCATCAGCGACATAAGGGCTTTGCGATGGTCAAACATCATGAGGAACGAGGCAACGAACACACTTGTAATCGTCCAGAAGAAGACCAAGGAACTCAATGCCGTCCCAATCTGCTCAACCGCAGAAGCATGGATGCCACCCAAGAAGGATGACAAGGTTTTCCACCTTCCTGCCCATGCCAATGTGGATGCAGCTCTCAAAAGAATAGCCAAGAAGGTAGGTATTACGAAGACAATCTCCTTCCATACCTCCCGACATACCTTTGGCACATTGATCCAAGCGGCTACTGGTGACATCGAGACCACCAAGAAACTCATGGGTCACAAGTCGCTCAAATCAACCGCAGTCTATGCAGACGTGCTGACTGAGGAAAAGGTCAAGGCTATCTCCAATACCAAGACGGTATTCAGGAGTCGCAAGCCACACACCGAGAACAAGAAGATTCCACGAACCAAGCGAACGGCAGCGACCAACACGCACCCTCGCAAGGTCATAGATATACAGGATAACGAATAACGGCTAACGAGCCGATTCAGGATAACAACCAGTTTCATTTCATCAAAAGCAATGCCCTGATTTAAGGTAGTGGTTTCCGCTACCTTTAGGGGCTTGCTATCTCAAAACCAAGCATTCAGGATAACGTAAACAACTAAATATCAAGATTATGAATAAGACTATAGACAACGAGACTCTTCTTTTGAAGGTAGAGTCATTTGAGCATCGCATCGAGGTTTTGGAGAACACTCTCAGCGCAGCCAAGGAGGTATTGACACTTGAAGAAGCAGCCCTTTTCATGGGTATATCAAAGAGCAGTCTCTACAAGATGACCCATCGTCATGAGCTTCCTTTCTTCCGTCCAAACGGCAAACTCATCTACTTTGAGAAGGCTGAACTCCTGAAGTGGATGCGTCAGAACCGCAGCATGTCCGAGGCTGAGACCAAGGAGGCAGCAGCCCAGAAGCTGAACGAACTCGCCAACCACTAATCAATGAGTATATGAATCAGGATTTCAATCAACAGCAGTACAACGACAAACTGGCTCAGGTAGCCAACCTTGCCGTTACCTATGCCAAGGATGGCACAGGCTATCACAGTATGAAGGATGCCTTCAATGAACTGTGCGAGTTGTCTCATGCCAACAAGGGCATTGATCAGGAGAACACTATCGGCAGACGAACCCTGCTTGTTCAGAGTGTCTGCATCAAGGCTATCCATGCGCTCACTCCATACCAGAACGAGCGACTTGAACAGCAGCTGAAGGACATTGCTTCGGACTATCCCGAGCATCGTCACCTGCATTTCCGCAGATAGTTTCTTCTTTCCCTTTTGTCATATCATAGACATATCAATGAGAGTCACCGCTTACATACGTCAGAAAGATACATCGAAGAACGACCTCGACAGCCGTGCTTCGGTGTACTTCCGTGTCCGTGACAAAGGGCTTGATGTCAAGTGCGCAAACGAACTTCAGATCAATCCCAATCACTGGAGCCAAGAACGACAGGGCTACAAGAGCCGTGTCAATCTTGTGGATGACGATACCAGAAACCTCTTTGACTCACAAGTCAAGGAGATTACAGGTATCATAACCAGGGAATACTATATCGGAGCAAACTCCGACTGGCTCAGACGACTGATATTTGCCTATCACCACCCCAATGCCTATTGCATGGGCAGTGGCATGGCGGTAAGCAAATCTTTTGTCATCTGGGCAGAGAGATACCTTCAGAACAAGAAATTCAACAAGCATCAGGAGTGTAACACCCGATGCCTGATTGACAAGGTTACTCGCTTTGAGGATGAACACAAACACCCGATGAACATTGACAGCATGACTGCCGATGATCTTCGTGCGTTTGCGGATTTCCTGTCTTCTGACTATGACATATCTATGAATACCATCGTCACGAACATGACCATGTTACGAACCGTGTGCAACTGGATTCGCAAGCAGGGAGTCACCAATAATGACCCCTTCTTTGGATATGACATGCCCAAGGCTCTCTATGGCACTCCATATTTCCTGACCATTCAGGAGCGTGACCAAGTTCTGGGTGCAGACCTCACGGATGATGCAGAACTTGCTGAGTATCGTGATATGTTCGTGTTTCAGTGCATGGTCGGCTGCCGTCATAGTGATCTTGTGACCTTCACCCCCAAGAACATTATTGACGGTGTACTGGAATATATCCCTATCAAGACCAAGGGCAAGTCAGGTGACGTTGTAAGGGTTCCTCTTATCCCCAAGGCTATGGCTATCCTTGATGGCCATGACCATGGTGATGATGAACCAATCTTCCCCAAGCATTATAACTTCAAGTTCAACGATGCTATCCGTAGAATCTTGAAGCGTGCCAAGGTAAATCGTGTTGTCACTGTGATTAACCCTAAGACACGGCTTGAAGAGAAGAAGCCAATCTCAGATGTGGCTACCTCTCATCTGGCACGAAGGACTTTTATCGGTAATCTTTACCGCATGGTCAAAGACCCTGATTTGGTCGCTTCTATGTCAGGTCATGCCAAAGGCAGCGTTGCTTTTGCACGATACCGAGTCATTGATGATGACATGAAGAAATCCCTGGTTGAACTTATCCAGTGATGTCTTTCTTTTTGATGGCATATTCCTTTTCCCTCTATTAGGTTACATTTTACAAACTTCATAAACTATGGACGATAAAAAGTTACATCGTTGTTTCACCTTCTCAGAAGAGCAGTTGAAGCATCTTCGAAGCAAGAAGTACAAGATTGACCGTATGGAATGCTTCATGTCGCTTGTGGATCTTGCCGAGCCAGTTCCAAAACTTGTGCAAATCAGCAAGACCAAGCAAGTTGAAATCTTGGCAGGTCAGGTTATGGTTGATAATACCCAACTTGCCAAACTCTGGGATAAAGACCGCAAGACGGTTCCAAAGCTGTTGGATGCTATGGAGGCAGTGGGCATTTTCTCTTCTCAGGAAGTGGAAGATAACCGCATCTACACCCTTCATTGTCTCTCAGGTTGGTATGTGGATGCCAGGTTCGTGTCGAATGCCTTTGCGTTAAAGCGCAATAACGACAGTACGGCAATCATCCATGCGGAAGTTCCTGCCTCCAAGGTCATCATCACTGAGGATCCTGATGACAAGAAGAAGGACAAGGAAGGTTCTGCTTCTGCCGATGACAAATCCAAGGACTCTGCCGAGGGCAACAATCCTCAGACAACTGGCAATGTGTCGCACCAATCACCACAATCTAATGATAGTGGCAATGTGGGTAAGTCTGGAGCAGATGGCAACAAGTCACCATCACCTCCTGAAAACAATTCCCCTCAGTCTGCTGACAACCCTTCGCCCCAAGGTGTAGCCGATGGCAAGCAGAATGAAGGGAAGCAGAACGAGCAGACTCCTTCTCAGCAGGGAGGACAGCAGCCACAACAGCCTAACGGCAATCAGAGACCGCCTTTCAACGGCTATCAGAAGCCTAACGGCTACTACAACCAGAACGGCAACAAATAGCCGCCTGAGGACTCAGGAATGCGACCTGCACCGCCAAACCATCCCAAAGGACGTTTACCGATACAGGACAGCAAGGCAAGCCGAAACGACCTTCTAAGCCCTGACGGGAACTTAGCAGGTAAAAGGACCGATTTTTATGAGGTACTTTTCGAGAAATCCTTTTGTACTACATTATTTGTGACCAAATTTATGCAGTCCTAAAAGTTTCTCGGGCTACTCGCAGGCTCGCAGACCTTTGTCCTTCTTTTTAACTGATTTATTATCATTCCTTTAATCATTTTCATAGTCATGGCTAAGAAAAAGAAGATTATCAAGAAGACACCCACAAGGGTGCATTCCTTCCGCTGTACCGATAAGGACTGGAAGGAACTGAAGAAACTCGCCAAGGAATGTGGTATCAGCATTGGCAAGTATCTCGTTGAGACTGGCTTGAAGCACCACCCACGTCAGCGACTCACTCCAGAGGAAAGCAAAGCCCTTAACTCTCTGACTGAGGCACGTACCGACTTGATAAAAGTTCGCAGCAAGTTGCACGATGCTTCACCCGAGGAAAAGCAGAAGATGTTCAGGTCACCAAAGTTCATGAAGTGGTGGATTGAAGCCGTTGAACGTCTCATCAAACACTGGTATAGCATTGAAGAGAACCTTACATCACCTGTACAGCCCAAAGTTCAAGAAGACAAATGATCATACTCGCTAAAGCCGTAGCCTATGGCGGCAATGCCGCAAGGTACGCAATGGAGAAGGAGAATGCAACAGTGGTCAAGGTGAACCACATGCCTGACTATCTCGATGCCACCGAAATATGGTATCGGATGAAGCATCACTGCCAGTTGCATCAACAGGACAGGACTGTTGGGCGAAAGTTGGAACGCTTCATGACCACGTTTGTAATCTCCCCATCCAAGGAAGAGTCAGAGAACTTCACCATGGATGACTGGGCAAACCTCGCTGATGAAGGTCTGGAAGCTCTGGATTCAGTAGGACTTTTACCCAAAGGCTTCAAGGAGAAGGTCAAGACCAATTTCCGCAATTCTATGAGTGTTGCTGCCTTGCATCGGGATTCCAAGTCTGGAACCCTTCACCTGCATCTTGACTGTTGCCGTGTGGATAATGACGGCAAGACCAACGATGTTCACGATGTTCACATCAGAGCAATAAGGGCTGCGGAAA
>JAHLFO010000089.1 GCA_018883785.1 Candidatus Bacteroides intestinipullorum | reverse complement strand
AAAGGAAAATACGTGTTCTCTCAACTTTTATCTTTCTTGGATCCGTTTGTATTTCTCAGAATATCAAAGAAGTATGGCGGAGACAAGTATGTCAAGACCTTTTCCTGCTGGAACCAGCTGGCTGTCATGATGTTCGGACAACTGTCCAACCGGGAAAGCCTCAGGGATCTTGTGCTGGCGACACATGCGCACGCGAACAAGGCCTTTCATCTGGGCTTCGGGAAGCACGTCTCAAAGAGTACTCTTGCCGATGCCAATGCCAACCGGGATTACCGTATCTTTGAGGAGTTCGCCTACAGAGTGATGGCAGAGGCAAGGCAGTGCAGGGCGACCGAGATATTCAAGCTCGGAGGCAAGGCATATGCCTTCGACTCAAGCACGATCGACCTGTGCCTCAGCGTCTTTAGCTGGGCCCTGTTCAGAAAGAAGAAAGGAGGGATCAAGCTCCATACCCTGTATGACATTGAGACGCAGATCCCGACATTCTTCCATATAACACCGGCCAGAAACCATGACACAAGGGCGATGGATGCAATACCGTATGAGGAGAACTCGTTCTACATCTTCGACCGTGCATACAACGACTTCGGCAGGCTATTCACCATTGACGGCGTGGGAGCATACTTCGTGGTCAGGGGCAAGAAGAACAACGACTTCAAGCCCATGAGATGGAAGCGCAGGCTGCCTGCAGGTGTCATGTCCGATGCCGTCGGATATATGGACGGCCAGCTGACGATGAGCAAATATCCCGAGAAGATCAGACGGATACTGTACCTGGATCCGGAGTCCGGCAGGACTTTCATCTTCTTCACAAACGCCCTGAATATAAACCCGTTGAAGGTGGCCGAACTGTACCACAACAGGTGGCAGATAGAGCTGTTCTTCAAATGGCTAAAGCAGCACCTTAAGGTTAAAAAATTCTGGGGCAGACCGAGAATGCCGTAAGAATCCAAATCTACACTGCTGCAACCGCCTACTGAATGATGGCGATTGTCCAGAAGAAGATGGATGTCCAACGGTCAATCTACGAGATGCTCCAGCTTGTAAGTGTCTCACTTACAGATACTGTCGAACTCAAGACCCTGTTCTGTAAACCTAACTGCAATATTGTCAATGAACCGGATGGTTCTACCGAACCTCCTTTGTTTTAATTTTTAAACTTTATAATAACCAGTCCGGATTTTTCCCGGACACGAATGGTTGTAAGTTGTTGATTAAAGTTGCAAATAACATATTATAGATTATTGATTATCAAATAAATAACTCTTTCGGAAACTTTAACAATTTTTAGTAGAAAAAGTTTGGCGAACTGCTATTTCCAGCCTTATCTTTGCCACCGTAATTGTTGCGCGTAAATAGTTAATTTACAATTATTTATTAACTAATTTTTCTATTACAATTTATGGAAAACAAAGAAAAATCAAAGTACACCGCTGAGGAGATAAAGAACGCTCCAAAGGCTGGTGGAAAAGAGCTGGATAATGCCCAATTTCCGTGCTATGGAGTCAAAGTTATCTATCATGACGGACGCGTTGTTGAAGAGGTCTATCCCGACGGAATGGAGAAGCCAAGGCTTCCCTGGGAGTCAGATGAAGATTACAATGAAGTTGAACCACCTTTTGATGAGTAATTCTATGGTAAACGAGGAATATTGCAACAAGGTGTACTTCTCAGGTCTCATGCCAGAACGTTGTTATAAGACGTTCAAAGGACTGGAAGATATTCTCGCCCGATACGGTGTGAAAAGCGAACTTATTGAAGGCACTAAGGACATCTGGTGCCGAGATTATATGCCTGTCCAAATTATGGGCAACAGGTTCACCCTGTTCAGATATGAGCCGGACTACCTGCTGGATACGGACGAGCATAAGGCGTCTATCACTGACAACAGCCTTGCATCACGGTACATCGGCACATCATACCTTCATGATTGCCGACACATCAAACTTGACGGCGGCAACATCATTTCTGGCTATGGCAAGGTAATCATGACATCAAAGGTATTCGAAGAGAATTCCCATTATGCTCCGTTAAAACTGCTGGAGCAGCTTACAAGGATCTTCGGCGCCGAGATCATCATACTTCCATGGGATGCAAACGAAATCTATGGCCACACAGACGGCATAGTCCGCATCATCGATGAAGACACAGTTCTTATGACCAACTATGCCCAGTTTGATTCAGATATGGCAGCAAGGTTCAGGCGCATCCTGGAGGCCCATTTCGAGAACGTGCATGAGCTCAGTTTCAAAGCCGTCAAACCGCACAAGTACAGCTGGGCCTACATCAACTGGCTGCAGACAGACAGGGTGCTGATTCTCCCGAAATTCGGCGTTCCCGAAGACCAGAAAGCGTACGATCAGATATCAAGGCTCATGCCCCACTACAAGAGTCGCATTGAGATGGTGGACGCAACTGATCTCATCCGCTACGAAGGTGGTCTAAACTGTGCAAGCTGGACCGTCTACGATACCCCGAACCGTGACCTGCCTTAGGCCTGCATTTATTCTTCTACTCTGATAAACTGCCATTTCTTCTGGCATTGTGTCTGGGGAATCTTCTTGTTGTGCTCATCGTATAGAGGAACATTCTGACGCACATCCTGACCGACACTGCGTTTCTCGGTTTGTTCGTACGGAATATCCTCAATCCATGTAAGCTGCTTCATTGTCGCTTCGTTGATGCCATTGGGAAAGAACCAATCGAAAGCATGCGTTGAATACGGATCTGCCTTGATTTTGGATATCACTCCGCCATTCTTGGTATCATATACAGTGAAGTCCCTGATAAGGAAAGACGCCCTGTACTGCTTTGACTCGTTCTCGAAGCATACATCAATACCGGAAGTATGAAGATTGAGCGCTCCGAATTCGTAGTATGGATAAGTCTTGATGCCACGATCCTTCAGGTAGTAAGGCGTATGCAGATTGGTGTGGTACATAATTGGGTCAATGTGACCACCCTCAATCTCATCATGGTAGTACAGTTCAATTTTGTTGAACTTGATATCATAGCCAAACCAATCATCACCTTTCACACATTCAACATGAAAATGACCGCCATATATGACATATTTGGCTATCGGCAAGAATACATCGGCAATCATTGCCGCACCCTTCTCATCAGGAGTGAATACTGCTGATTCGGAAGGTCCGAGTTTCTCTGTCCTACGTGCATCAAATTGCTTAAGGGCCTGTCTGAGTGCGTAATCCATAATGAATGTCCGATTAATTGTCCATAGCAAAGATACGAATCTATTCCGAGGCGACGACTATCTTTTCTGTTAAAAGATATTAAAAGCTGTCAAGTTCAGCATCCTCCGCTATCGCTACGGTTGCTCAGCTTGGTTCCAGCCACTTCGGGACTGTCGCCCCTGCGTGACTTCCACTCTATTGAGTTCCGCCCGGCAGACATTCCCGTCTGGCTAAACGCCAACCGTGAAAGACTGCATCGGGCTCCACGGCCACTACGCCTTCGGCTCCGTTGCCAAAGAGAAAAGCGGTGTCGGTCGAAAGTCCGCCACAAGTGTCGGCCTTACCACCGACCTGGTTCATTGGCTTCAGGCGGGCAAGACTGTGGCCGTTGTCCGCTTCGCGTCCAAGTTCCACAGACTTGCTTCCGCCTTCCGCACTGCCTCGGTCGCTTCGCTCCCTGCGGCTATTCCCTCCCGCCCGCCCTGCGGCGGGCCGACTACCGGCTGGCGCCGGTCATCGTGCTGCCGTTGTGATTCTTCTTATTCATCGTGATAATAGTACAGATAGTGTGGGATGTCATCAATCAGAAAGACGTTGGCTGCTCGATGGTCTTACTCCTATTGGAGTTCCTCTTCCATATATCAAGACAACAGAACGCAGTCTATCTATATACAGTATTGGTGCTATTGAGGATTTGTAGACTTTTGATTATTCCCGCCTTCGGCGAAATTTTGCGTCAGTGATATGCGAAGGTCAGTGCAAGGCCTTCGTTGTCGAGCACTCACTACGGCCTACAGCGTCAGTGCAGTGCGAGGGTGACAAGGCGGTCAGCTGCGGTCGAAAAGACGCCACAAGGGCGTCATTTCCACCTTGCTGGGTTTATTATGGCGGAGCCGCCACCGAAGAGCACACAGCTGCTATCGCAGCTGAATACACGCCCGGAAAGACAGCGGTCATTGCCGCTGGCGCGTCAACGTCCACAGACTTTCCTCTTTGGGCAGAGCGGAATCAGAAGATGCCGCCTCCAGTGCTGACATTCTCCGCAAGCTGGCGGAGTCGTCGATGTGGTGTTCGAACAGTATTATAAGCAATATGATGATTAAATAGTTATAGCCAATGAAAAAAATCTTACTTCTCATCGCCAGTTTGTCTCTTGCCGTAATGGTATTGTCCGCCCAGGAGCGGGAGTTCGTTACGGACCACCGCACCTCGGTGAGGCTTTACGGAGGAATAGGGCTTAACGGGCCCAGAGCGTACCGCTCAACGCCTCTTCCCGGCGGCGAGGGCGTCAAGGCCGGCGACAGGACCTTCCCGTC
>JAHLFO010000088.1 GCA_018883785.1 Candidatus Bacteroides intestinipullorum | reverse complement strand
GCGCACTCCACGGTGACGGCACCGCCCTCGTAAGCATAGCGCAAGGCATATACCGGACAATACTTGGCGGAGGCATCGTCCCAGCGAAGGATTTCCTTCATCAAAAGTCTGCGGTGACCGTCGTAGGTGCAGCGGTACTTCAGGTGGTGGCTGAGATATTGGCCGTCTGCCGACACCTTATATACATATTGGATTTCGGCATTCCCGGTTTCTTCCGTGTTGTAGGCGAAGCGTTGTTGGGCGGCATTTCCGGCTAAAGCGGTGTTGGACAATCCGGCAACGGCAATGACAAGTGACATGACTAAAGTCTTCATAATCGTGTAAGGGTTTTAATGGGTTATACTTTTTTATTTTTATTCTTTCTTTGTCCTTTTGACACTGCAAAGATAGGGCGGCTCAAAAAGGTATTAGGTTAAGGCAATGTTATCGTTAGGTTAATACCTATCTTTGCCAGATAAGTAAGTGGCAAGAATTAAATCCGCGTAATCCGCGCCTAAACCAAATATCAACATCTACGTAAAGGTACGGCTTAAATTCACAAATCTATATCAAAGTTATGAAGACATCAGTAAGGGCGAAGTTCCACCCCTCGCGGGTGAAAGGCAAGGCCGGGACGCTTTTCATCCGGGTGATTCACAACCGCACGGTCCGGCAGGTAAGCACAGGCTACAAACTCTATCCCCATGAATGGCAGGACGGCGAGGTTTCCATCCCCGGACCTCAATCGGCCAGATATTCCTATCTCACGGGCGTGCGGCACGGCTTGCAGCAGTTGAAAATGCAACTGGAGCTGGTCATCCGGCACCTGGAAGGCCGGGGCTATCCCTATACCGCCGACAGGGTGGTGGCTGCCTGCCGTTGTACCGGCGATGACGAACGCTCTCTCCGGACCTTCTCCCACAAGCTGGCGGAGCAGCTGAAGCGCACAGGCAAACGCCGCCTGTCCGAAACCTATACTTCGGCCGTCAACAGCCTCCTGCGTTTCCGTGGAGAGCAAGGAGACATCCGGCTGGACGAGATAGACGAAGAGCTGATTAAAGCCTACGAGCACTATCTGCTGGAAGTCTGCGGACTGTGCCGCAACACCTCCTCGTTCTACAACCGCAACCTGCGGGCCATCTACAACCGTGCCGTCAGGCAAGGGCTTACCCCAGACCGTCGTCCTTTTGCCCAGGTCTATACCGGAGTGGATAAAACGGCCAAGCGGGCGGTACCCATCAAAACCATCAAGGAAATCAAAGACCTGGACCTGACCGCAGATGCCCGCATGGCCTTTGCCCGCGACCTCTATATGCTGTGTTTCGACCTGCGGGGAATTTCGTTCGTGGACTTGGCCCAGCTGGAAACCACACAGCTGAAGAACGGCTACCTGACCTACTTCCGTCAAAAGACCGGACAACGGCTGGAAATCAAATGGGAAGGCCAGATGCAGGAAATCATCGAACGACACCACGTGAAAGGGTCACGCTACCTGCTGCCTATCCTCAACGAATCTGCGAGCGACATCCGGCGGCAATACCTCAACGCCCTGCACCGGGTGAATTCCCGGCTGAAAAAAATTGGCAAGATGGTGGGTTGCCCCATCCCGCTGACCACATACACGGCGCGGCACGGATGGGCCAGTGCGGCTCACCAGCTGAATATAGCGACTTCTTCCATAAGCCAGGCATTGGGGCATGATTCCGAGAAGACCACTCGCATTTATTTGGACACCCTGGATAATAAGGTGATTGATGAGGCGAACTTGGCAGTGATTCAGGCTGTCTATACCTAAGGGGGGATTCAGGGGAAAGCAAAGTGGGAAAGATTATGCACAGTATTCGGTAAAAACGTCTCTTTGGAAGAGATGTACGCGGGCGCAAAGGTATAAATAATATTCAATAAAACATTAAGAATGAACCAAAAAGATTTTAATGCCGTAAGCCTGAATGTTTAGTAAAATATGTTTTTGCTTGATCTAAGTTGAACAAATCAAAAGTGCTATGACTATTTTGTGCTGATTTTCAAAGCATAGAATCCCATAAAATGACCGCGTACATCTCTTCCAAAGAGAAGAATGGACAACAAGGCGCATTCTACTGCCTTGGTGCCCCATTCTAGCTATGCAAACAAAACAACAAATGGCATTAAGCAAAAAATGGGGCAGATGCCCCGAACTTTGTGGAGGTATTGCTGTAACTGCTTGTATTTCAATAAATAAGAAAGACAAGCAGGAATCAGCTTATTGTCATATACCTACTCGTGCCTGTTACTCGCAGCTATAATATAAAATAGGTGTAGCTCATGGACGAAATGCAGCAAACCAGAGACGAGAGGCAATGGTTCGCCCTTCGCGACCTCAAGCGGTGGAATGCGAAGCTGCCGGCTTATCGCCTGTTCCAGCAGTTGGAGATAGAATACTTCACTCCGATGGTACATCGTTTAGTCAATATCCATGGCAAGCGTGAAAACCTGGAAATACCTTTCATGCAAGATTTGCTGTTTGTCAAAGAAACGCGAGAGAAGCTTGACCCGATTGTGGATAGCACCCCGACATTGCAATACCGATATATAAGAGGTGCGCAACATACCCCCATGGTGATCAGGACTGCGGACATGGAGCGCTTTATCTATGCCGTGCAATCTTTGGGACGGCCCCAATACTACAGGCCCGATGAAATCACTGCCGATATGCGCAACCGGAAGATACGGATTATCGGCGGACAGTTGGATGGCTTCGAAGGCTATTTGCTCACTGTCCGGGGTTCCAAAGTCAAACGGTTGTTGGTAGAACTTCCTAACTTCCTGGCCGCTTCGGTGGAAGTGCAGCCGGAATATATTCAGTTGATTTAAGGTCTTGAGTTCGGAAGAGCCTTCGCTTAAAAATCGCTTTCTTTCATATTGAGCGCCTTATTGAGATGTTTCAAAATGGAGATTACCTATAATTCTGTCATGTCGAACGAAGTCGAGACATCTCACTAAACCTACAAAAACTTGTCTTGAGACCCCTCGACCACGCTCGGGGTGACAGAATGATAACGTCGGAATCATTCTCAGACAAGTCTCCCCACTCAAGAACTCAAAAACTGATAAACTCAAAATCTCCATCCCTATGATAAATTGGATATTCTTAAGCGCCGGCTGCTTGTTGTCATTGGTGCTTGGGTTGATGATTATTCCCAAGATCCTGCTGATCTCTTACAAGAAGCGGCTGTTTGACTTGCCGGACAGCCGGAAGGTGCATCAAGTCCCTGTGCCCCGCCTGGGGGGTATTTCTTTTTTCCCGGTGATACTCATCTCCTCGTGCTTCATACTGGGCGTGCGGGTTTCTACCGGATTCCCGATAGTCGAACTGCCCGCCCACGAGTTTCTGTTCTTCACGGTGGGAGGCATGATGCTGTTTCTCATCGGGGTAGCCGATGACCTGATAGGTGTCGGCTACCGCTATAAGTTTTTGGTGCAAATTATAGCCGCTTTCCTGATTGTCTGCCCCGGCGAATGGCTCAACACGCTGGGAGGACTGTTCGGCATCTACGAGTTGCCTGTGGCGTTAGGAGTGCTGTTCACGCTGTTTGTGGTGGTGTACATCACCAATGCCATCAACCTGATAGACGGCATTGACGGGCTGGCCTCCGGACTAAGCTGCATAGCCTTGTCCGTGTTGGGCATCATTTGTATGGTGGAAGGGGATGAGATCTATGCCCAGTTGGCTTTTGCCACGCTCGGCGTGATTGTACCGTTTTGGTTCTACAATGTGTTTGGCAATGCCAAGCGCGGGCACAAGCTGTTCATGGGCGACACGGGCAGTCTGATTCTGGGCTACATCATCAGCCTGCTGGTCATCCACCTGAGCCGCAACGATATGAGCGAAGCCAACGAAGTGGCCCATTCCCACATGGTATTGGCCTTTTCCACGCTTATTGTTCCCCTGTTCGATGTAGTGCGCGTAGTGATACACCGGCTCCGGGAGGGGAAAAGCCCGTTCCTGCCCGACAAGAACCATTTTCACCACAAGCTGCTGCGCACCGGGATGCGTCCCCGCCAGGTGATGGTGACTATCTTGTTCATTGCCCTGTTCTTCATCGGGATAAACGGGCTGTTGGCGGACGTGCTGAATATCACGATATTGCTGATGCTGGACATCGTGCTATGGACGTTGATGCAGTTGGGCATCAACCGGGCAATCCGGCGGCGTAAGACGACTTCGTAATTAAAACTAAAACTTATGAAATATAAAGTCCTGACATTATGTACCTGGTTCCTGTTGGCGATGGGAACGGTAGGGTTGAGTTCTTGTGGTTCATCCAAGCATGTGGTGTATTTCCAAGACCTGAAGCCCGGAGAAAGCGAAGTGAAACTGCCTGAAGTGCAGGCGATAACCGTACAACCGGAAGACAAAATTTCGATTATTGTCAATAGCCGCGACCCGCAGTTGACCAACCTGTTCAATCTGCCTTATGTCAGCCGACAGCTGGGCTCGTCTTCTTCAGAGGCCTCAGGAAGCAGCCAGGGCGTGTCGGGATATACGGTGGATGCCCATGGCGACATCGACTTCCCCGTCTTAGGCAAAGTACATGTGGCCGGCATGAAGCGTCAGGAAATTGCCGAATATATCAAGGGCGAACTGGTCCGCGAGAACCTGGTGAAAGACCCTGTGGTCACGGTCGAGTTCATGAACCTCTGCGTGTCTGTCTTGGGCGAAGTGAACAATCCCGGCCGGTTCAGCATCGACCGCGACCGGCTGACTGTCCTCGATGCCTTGAGCCTGGCAGGCGACCTGACCATCTACGGCAACCGCTACAAGGTGATCGTGCTTCGCCAGGAAGATGACGTGCAGCGCGTGTATGGCATTGACCTCACTTCGGGCGAGCACGTCTATTCGTCCCCGGCCTATTACCTGCAACAGAACGATGTGGTATATGTAGAGCCCAATGCCGTCAAGGCGCGGCAATCCACGGTCAATGGCAACAACGTGCGCTCCACGTCGTTCTGGATTTCATTGGCCTCGCTGCTGACATCGGTAGCCATACTCATTTTCAATTAAAGTGCGCCCTGCGCAGATACCCAGCGATTTAGTATATCCATTCATCCCTATGAACATTCAGAATAACATAGCCAAACCCAAACCGGCAGACGACTTTATCCGTCTCCAAGACCTGTTTTACCTTTGCCTGAACAAGTGGTACTGGTTCGTCATATCCTTGGCCATCACCCTCGGTGCGGCGGTTGCCTACCTGTTGACCACCCCACCTGTGTACACCCGCTCGGCTTCGCTCCTGATCAAGGAAGACAGCAAGGGCAATTCCATGAACGATGCTGCGGGGGTGCTGGGCGACATGAACCTCTTCCAGACCAACACGAACGTGAACAATGAGATCCAGTCGTTGCAGTCGCCTTCCGTGATGCTCGACGTGGTGAAACGCCTGCACCTGGACATCAACTATTACACCGACGGCGGATTCTACAAAAAGGTGCTGTATGGGCAGTCCTGTCCCTACGCCGTAACTTTCAACGACTTGCAGAACAACGAGAGCGTAGCTTTTACCATCCTTCCCGGCCAGAAAGGGCAGGTGAAGCTGGCTGATTTTTCACACAACGGCGAGGAGGTCGAGGGGAGCGTCATGGTTATGCTGAATGAACCCATGGACACCCCTGTGGGGAAATTAACCGTCAAGACTGCAAACGATTCCGCCGCCTACGAGGCTCCGGTCTATGTCTCCCGCATCGGCTACCAGACCGCTACAGGTGCCTATGCGGCCCATCTCTCAGTCGCCCTGAACGATGAGAAGTCCACGGTCGTCAACCTCTCGTTCACCGATGTGTGCATCCAGCGGGCGGAAGACGTGCTGAACACCATCATTGCCGTATATAACGAAAACTGGATACGGGACAAGAACCAGATCGCCGTCAGCACCTCGGCCTTCATCAGCGACCGCCTCGGGGTGATCGAGCAGGAACTGGGCAATGTGGACGAGGACATCTCTTCGTACAAGAGCGAGCATCTCCTGCCCGACGTACAGGCCGCCGCCAGCATGTATATGGCCCAAAGCAGCGAGACCAATGCGCAGATACTGGCCTTGAACACCCAGCTGTCCATGGCCCGGTATATCCGCAACTACCTCACCAATGCCACGAGCCAGAACCAGTTGCTCCCGGCCAATTCGGGCATAGAAAGCCCCGGCATCGAGCAGCAGATTGCCAGTTACAACACGATGCAGCTGCGCCGCAACGACCTGGTGGCCAACAGTAGCGAAAAGAATCCGCTGGTGGTCGACATGGACCAGTCGCTTCAGAATATGCGGTCGGCCATCATCTCGTCCATCGACAACCACATCACCACGCTCAACACGCAACTGCGCACCTTGCAGCAAAGCGAACGGCAGACCACAGCCCGTATCGCTGCCAACCCCAGCCAAGGCAAGTACCTCCTGTCCGTGGAACGCCAACAGAAGGTGAAGGAAGCCCTTTACCTCTTCTTGTTGCAAAAGCGCGAGGAGAATGAATTGTCGCAAGCGTTCACGGCCTATAACACCCGTGTCATCACGCCGCCCTCGGGCAGCATGATACCTACCGCGCCTGTCAAGAAGAACATCGCTCTGGTAGCCTTCGCCCTCGGCTTGCTGATTCCCGTGGTGGTCATCTTCCTCCGCGAGAATATGAATACGAAGGTGCGTGGACGCAAAGATTTGGAAAACCTGTCTTTGCCTTTTGCCGGGGAAATACCTTTGGCAGAGGGCGCAGCCCGGAAAAAGAAGCAAACCCATGCTTCCAAAGCGTTGGTCATCCGGCAAGGCCACCGCGATATTATCAACGAAGCCTTCCGGGTATTGCGCACCAACCTGGAGTTCATGCTCGATGCCCGGGAAGATAAGGACAAAGCCAGCGTCACGCTGATTACCTCGTTCAACCCCGGCAGCGGCAAGACTTTCCTGACCCTGAACATCGCCGCAGCCTTTGCCATGAAGGGCAGGCGGGTGCTGGTGGTAGATGGCGACTTGCGCCACGGCTCCGCATCGGCATACGTCCATTCGCCTTCCCTGGGATTGAGCGACTACCTCGGCAAGCGCGAGGAAGACCTGAAGAAACTGGTTGTGGAGAAGGAGGATTGTCCGGGCTTGTTCATCCTGCCCGTCGGTACCATTCCCCCCAACCCCACGGAACTGTTGGCAGAGCCTCGGTTGGCGGAGTTGATAGACCGCATGCGTACCCAATATGACTATATCTTTATCGACTGCCCGCCTGTGGACATTGTGGCCGATACACAGATCATCGAAAAGTTGGCAGACCGCACGGTGTTCATCGTCAGGGCCGGCCTGCTGGAGCGCGACATGCTGCCCGAATTGCAACGCAAATATGACGAGAAGCGGTTCAAGAACATGGCCATCGTGCTGAACGGCACGGAAGGCGGTGGAAGCCGCTACAGCTACCGGTATGGATACAAGTACGGCTATAAGTACGGGTACGGCAGCAAGGGGTACTATGGCAAATGACGCGGGAACGCCAATTACACCACTGATTCATGGGGAGGAACCGGCTGCGCGGGATGCAGTAGCGGTCCATTTAGCTGCTCCCGTCGGCAGCGGTTCTTCCCGTTTTTAAGGCAACACACATGTTTGGTTTCCGTAAAAGGCAGACCTTGGCGCAAAGCGGATTCTTCCGTGGTTTTGTAGACTGGCATTGCCATATCCTGCCCGGTGTGGACGATGGCGTGCAGACGATGGACGAAGCCCTGCACATCCTGGCTGCCTACGAGCGGCTCGGTATCCGTGAAGTATGGCTCACGCCGCACATCATGGAGGATATCCCTAACCCTACAGCCCGCTTGCGGGAGCGTTTCGCCGAATTGCTTGCCGCCTACAAGGGGAACGTGGTGTTGAACCTCGCGGCCGAAAACATGCTCGACAAGCTGTTTGAAGAACGGTTGGAACAGGGCGATTTGCTTCCTTTGGGCAAAGACGGCAGGCACCTGCTGGTAGAGACCTCCTACTTCAATCCGCCCATGGGCTTGGACGACATCCTGCGACGCATCCAGGCCAAAGGCTACTATCCCCTATTGGCCCACCCCGAACGCTATATCTATATGGAGGAGAATGACTATGCACGGTTGAAGTCCATGCACATCAAGTTCCAGCTCAACCTGTTTTCGCTGATGGACCTGTATGGCAAAGAAGTCCGGAAACGGGCCAAGGAACTGCAAAGCAAAGGGATGTACGATTATATCGGCACCGACCTGCACCGGATAGCGGTCTTGAACAACTTGTTGGAAAAGCGAAATCCCTCCGATTCATGGAGATTGCTTGGTGAATAGCAGGTATTTTCAACGACAGAAAACGCGGAGGCACAGAACGTCCGGCAAATCTGCGGTCATCCGTATCCTCCACGTCAGCTGTGTGTCTGTCCGCTTACTGCGGCTGCAAATCCCGATACTCGCTCACGGCATCGAAGCATGGACAGGCTTTGCCCGGGTCCAGCTCCCTGTGCCCGACAATAAGGGCCTTGGGGTATCTCCGGTGCAAATCTTCGAGCAAGCTACGCAGGGCAGCCCGTTGCGCTTCAGTCCGCGTGTCCGAGGGCACGCCGTCCGCAGACAAACCGCCGATGTAGCACACCCCTATGGAATGCCGGTTATGACGCTTGCAATGCGCCCCGGTCATTTCATCCGGCCTGCCCGGCTCGATGGTGCCATCTGTCGGAATGACATAATGATAACCACAGCCCAGCCAGCCGCGCGAGCGATGACAGCAGTCAATATCCGCCATCCGCAAGGCACTGCCCGCCCGGTTGGCGGAGCAGTGCACGACAATCAGCGTGATTGTTCTCATAAGTTGCTGCCCAGCGCTCCTCCTGCGGCGCCGCTGATGATCAACTCAATGAATCTCACAACATAAAGCAGAATGCTTTTCCAGTTCTTTTTCATACGCTTAGTTTGAAAATAAATTAAAATGAGTAATTGCATTTACCGTCCGATTCTCAAGGGTTAAAGGGTGGTTTGGCTCATCCGAACGAACCATCGCTGCCCGTATCTTCGTTGCCTGTTCCTGTACCGGAACCGCCGGTGCCCGGAGTTGTCGTAGAGCCGCCTTTGGCAGCCGCCAGGTCCACCGTGCTTTCGCCGGCTTTTTCGGCCTTCAGGGTAGCGATTTGTGCGGCACGACTGGCCACGGGGTTGAAGTCTGCACGGTCAATCATGTTCTCGAAGTCCTTGCCCGGATCGAACAAGATGTTCACCGCCTTGATATTTTTCGCCGTGAACTTGTCAATGCTCTCCGCCCCCTCACTGCTGATGGAGATGCCGAATGTGCCCAGTTCGCCCAGTTGGATCTTGTTGCCGTTGAGCAATTGCTCGACCAGGCACTCGCACATGTCCGATATGACACCCTTGACCGTTCCTCGCGAATACACACCGTTGTGGTCGGCGATATGCTTGGCAAATTTCTCCAGCGTCCAGATTTCGGACACCTGATTCTTGGCATACGCTTTGGGCGTCTCGTCCCTACTGAATGTAGGCGTCATCATGTAAACTGAATAATCAATCATCTGGTCTCTTCTTAAAGTTAAACATATTGTTGCTTGTCTGCGAGTAGCGCGCTTTACCCTTTCGACACGACAAAGATACGATGCCGACCAGGTGAAAACAATTCGGTGGAAGGCCGTTGAAAAACGGTGGAAAGCCGGTGGAAGAACCTTGAAGAAACCCTGAAAAAACAATAAGACAATGGAAGACAAAGGCTCATTAAACATCCATATCAACATATATGGAGGCACGAACCAGATCCTGCCTAACGCGACCAAGGCAGCACAGTATTTTCACCGAGATGCGGAACTGACCGTAAAACCCGCTCTTGCGGAAGACCCTCATCCTTGGACGAGCGAGGATGAATCCCGCCTCTCCCTGTATATAGAAGAGGGAGAACACCTGCCAACCTATGTCGCTACCCTTTCCGCCTGCACCACGGCGCAACAGGTGGGCGAAGCCGTGGCCGAGATGTGCGTCAACGAGCCCAAGTTGGACGGCGAACTGATTGCCAAAGAAAGGTTCATCCGACTTCTCCTGCCCTTCCTCGTCAAGGTGGAGAAAGGCAAAGGCATAGACAACCTCCGAGTGAACATCAACAACGCCTGGCTGAGCCGCAAGAAGCAACTCAAAAAAGCATCCTTAGGATAGTGGCCCGGATATCCAATAATAAAAGGCCAAATATCCTTGGATAAATGCCCAAACATCCAAGGATATGAAGCAACAATATGACGGTTATCATTTCAGCAAACAGGGCATAGGCGTGTACAACCCTTTCAGCCTGCTGAATGCATTCAAGAAAAAGGAAATATCTGATTATTGGTTCAAGACAGGGACACCCACCTTTTTAGTGAAGCTGTTGCAGGCCGCTGATTATAACCTCCCCCAACTGAAAGGCATTTATGTGGATGAATCCACATTGACTAGCGTGGACGAAAATCATGCAGACCCTATTCCTGTGCTTTTTCAAAGCGGTTATCTCACGATTTCGGCTTACGATACAGAAATGGGTTATCGGCTTGATTTCCCCAATCAGGAAGTGGAGCATGGTTTCTTCGACTTCTTGATGCCGTTATACGGGGTGATTGAGGAGCCAGACAATGATAGGTAGTTTCGGCACACCCTCATGATTATCGTCATTTTACCTTGGATAATTCCCAATTTGCCCGGTTTATTTCTTTGGATTATTTCATTTTTGAGCCAATTATTTCCTTGGATAATTTCAATTTGCTATATTTGCAGACTGAAAATCAATAGATTGGAATTATGTATCATCAACGGCTTATAGATAGAGAACTGAGGGAATGGGCAGAACGGGATGCACGCAAACCAGTTTTGTTGCGCGGGGCACGCCAGGTAGGGAAATCAACGGCTGTGAGGCATCTGAGCAAACAGTTCGAGCATTTTGTGGAAATTAACTTTGAGAAGCAGCCCGATTACAAGGCGTTCTTCAAAGACAACCTGGATGTGAAGCGCATCACCACGCAAATAGCCGTTGTATATGGGAAACCTATTGAAGCAGGCAAAACCTTGCTGTTTCTGGACGAGATACAAAGTTGCCCAGAGGCCATTCAGGCACTACGTTTCTTTAAAGAAGATATGCCCGATCTGCATGTCATTGGCGCAGGATCGCTGTTAGAGTTTGCGTTAGCCGAATTGCCTACATACGGGGTGGGGCGCATACACTCCATGTTTATGTATCCCATGACCTTTGACGAATTTCTGGAAGCGAACGGTGAAAGTCTGCTGTTGAATGCACGGAATGAGGCCGCACCCGACCAACCATTACCCGTGCCTCTTCATGAAAAGCTGATAGGGCTGATGCGGGCTTATATGCTGGTAGGTGGAATGCCGGAAGTCGTAGACAAATGGGTAACTACCCATGATTTCCTGCAATGCCAAGAGGTGCAGGACGATATTGTGGTGAGTTACGAAGACGATTTTCCCAAATACAAGAAAAAAGTAGATCCCATGCTACTCCGCCTTACTTTGCGCCATGCAGCCGTACAGGCGACCAAGAAATTTGTGTACACGCAGGTGGGCGGAGGCTTCAAGATAAGCGAGGTAAAAAAAGCACTGGAAATGCTGGTACAGGCCGGCATCCTGATACCGGTGACGCATACGGCAGCCAACGGACTTCCATTGGGAGGCGAAGCCGATTTCTCATACCGGAAAATGTTGCTGCTCGACACCGGATTAATGCTCAGGCTGCTCAACATGTCCATGGGGAGCGTCACCGAAGTCACCACCCATGTATTAACAGCCAATGCAACGGATTTGGTCAACAAGGGAGCGCTTGCCGAGCAAATAGCCGGTTTAGAATTATTGCGCTACCAGCGTCCGAATGTCAGACATGATTTGTTCTATTGGGTGCGTTTGTCTCGCAACTCACAGGCGGAGATAGACTATCTGATTGCCCAAGGGCAAGAAGTAGTGCCCGTGGAGGTAAAAGCAGGTGTACAAGGCGGGATGAAAAGCCTGTGGATGTTCATGCGTGAAAAACACCTATCGAAGGCTGTAAGATGTTCATTGGAGAATTTTGGCACATTCGACTATGTGGACACAGAAGCGGACCATGCTGTCCGGCATGTTTGCATTTGTCCCTTGTATGCCCTATCGATGTTGTTCAATGCCCATTTGTAAGCATCAAAACAGTAAGCAGTAAAAAAAAGGCTATTGATTGAAAGGGATAACTTTGCTGCCAACCAAATTTATAGAATTATGTACAGCAGTGAAGATCTTGAAAGGTTTTACTTTCGAGCGAGGCATTTCCTCATGGAGAATCTCTCCAATCGTTTTGTATCAAGAACAAAGTCTCTTATAACATTTTCCAGAAAATCACTTTGGCTACCAGCCCATGTTAAATTCAGAGCTAATTAATTAACAAAACTCGGTTTAGGGCACTCAAAAGTGCCTTTTCAAAGGGGGATGCCCTAAATTGAGTGCTTACCATAGAATGGGATTTTCTGTATAAAATATGTTGAATAGTCGAATTGGATACATGTCTGTTTTAAAATATAAGCATGAAAGAAATTTGGTGCTTATTTTTTTCTTTTTATTAATGCTTGATGGAATATTCCGAAAATGGTTGTTTCCATCTGTTGCTACTCCTATTATGATAATAAAGCAACTTCTATCTGTATATATGGTTTATGTCGGTTATAAGAAAGGATTGATAAAAAATATTTGGGCTACTTTTTCTATGGTTTTAGGATTCATATCTTTTGTAACAACTTTATTGTTTGGACATCATAATATTGTTATAGCTATTTGGGGATGTCAAAATTGGTGGTTTGGAATTCCATTGTGTATATTAATTTCTAAAGTTGTGACGCGATCAGATTTGATGAAAATGCTGAAATATATATTATTC
>JAHLFO010000087.1 GCA_018883785.1 Candidatus Bacteroides intestinipullorum | reverse complement strand
CCGCTACACCGAGTCGTTGGAAACGCCCTAATGGACGTTGGCGGGCAAGGACAGCATCATCGCGGACTATCCGTGCCAGCAGGCGGAGACATTCTACCGGGGGCGGCATTGGACGGTGTGGTTCACGCCGGATATCCCCGTCTCGGACGGCCCGTGGAAGCTGCATGGCCTGCCCGGACTGATTTTGCAGGCCGAGGACAGCGAACACTGGTTCAGCTTCGCGTGCATAGAGATAGAAAATGCGCCCTATAATGAGTTGGCCGTGCCGGACAAGAAATACGTGGACTGTACGCGGAAGGAATATGAGGACTTGGTGAAGCTGTTTTGGGAAGCCCCGGATGCTTTTACACAAAAGGTCGCCGGCTTTAAGGGGCAAGGCTTTGGGGCGGATGGCCGTCCGTTGACTAATCCGGAAAGGAAGGCGTTGTTATTGGAAAAATGAGGGGCGTGATGAGGCGGTTGGCTGTCTGCTGGATACTTGTGCTGGGGGTGTGTGCTTGTGTGCATGCCCAACGGGTGTATCGGGGTCGCGTGGTCGATGAAGACCATCGGCCTATAGCGGATGTGAGTGTCCTCATTTACCGCTCGGAAACGTCTGTGGCTGCGTTTGGCTTTAGCGATGCGGACGGGCAGTTTGCCGTGCGGTGTCCGGACAAGGTGCAGCCGGTGGGTATCGGGTTCCGGATGATGGGCTTTGAGGACAAGCGGATTTTGCCGGGAGATTTCGCAGACGGGCAGACCGTCATCCTGCACAGCAAGGCTTTTCTGCTGAAGGAAGTGAACGTGCGTCCGGACCGCATCAGGCAGAGGAATGATACGTTGGTGTACAATGTGCTCAGCTTCAAGCAGGACCAGGACAGGAGCATCGCCGACGTGATAGCTAAGATGCCGGGATTGGAGGTCAGCTCGAGCGGGCAAATCTCTTTTGAGGGCAAAAGCATCAATAAGTTCTACATCGAAGGCATGGACCTGATGGGCAGCAAGTATGCGCAGGCCAGCGAGAACCTGTCGGCGGACATGGTCAGCAGCGTGCAGGTGCTCCAGAACCATCAACCCGTCAAGACGTTGAGGGGCGTGCAGTTCAGCGACCAGGCGGCCTTGAACCTGGTCTTGAAGGACAACGTGAAGAATGCCTGGGCGGGACTGCTGGAAGCAGGCGTGGGCAGCACGGCGCAGGACGGGGCTTCCTGCCTGTATAGCGGACGGTTGCTGGGGATGATGTTCGGGCGGAAGCAGCAGAACTTGTCCATGTATAAGGCCGACAACACCGGAAAGGACATCACGCGGGAAGTGACTGACCTGATTACCGGCACGCGGGACAATCAGGAGGAACGGGGACTGCTGGGGGAGTTGGTGACGCCTGCCGCCGAGATAGGCGGACAGCGGACCTCGTTTAACCGTTCGCACCTGGTGGCCACCAATCATCTGCTGAAAGTCGGGCAGGACGATGACCTGCGCGTGCAGTTGGACTATCTGTGGGCTGAAAAAGAAGGCTACACGGCCCACACGACCGAATATCTGGACTTGGACGGCATCCTGTTGGCCGAAGAGAACCGGGTGGAATCGGCAGACAGCCGGTTGAAAGGAGATGTCACCTACAAAATCAATCGCGACAAACTGTATCTTAACAACCGTTTCCATGGCAGTTGGGACCTCAACAAGGGATGGGGAGAGGCCGTCTTGAACGGGGAACCGACCCGTCAGGATGTCAGGGTGCGCAAGGGTTACCTGACGGAAGATTTCGAGTTGATCAGCCGCTTGAGAAACGGCAATAGCCTGGAGTTTTCTTCGCAAAGCACGTTCAGCTACCTGCCCGGGCGGCTGGCTATCGTCACGGGCGGCACTGAGCAGCTGGATGTGTCGGCCTTCGAGACAAACAATTATGCGGCGTTCAGTCACAAGGTACGGGGCTATACCTTGAGCCACAGGGTGGGCTACAGTTGGAAGACGCAGCAACTGAAGGCAGACTATCAGGATATGAGTGCGGAAGAGCAATATGACCGGCACAACCTGTATGTGGCTTCCTCGTTGCATCTGGTGAAGAAGTCACTGAAGGTGAATGCCACCTTGCGTGCCAATGCATTGCTGCGCTACTATGAGGGGAACAGCGGTTTCCACTTCAGCTTGCAGCCCAACCTGCATATACAGTATGACTTCAGCGGCACCACGGCGGCTTCCCTGCGCTACAGTTACCGGGAGAGTGACCTCTCGCTGATGAGCCTGTACCGCACGCCGATATTCACATCGTATTATACGCAGTCCTCGCATACCGGGGATTTTGAAGACCGGGGCATACACATGCTCACCGGGAGCTGGCAGTATCAGCACCCCATCAAGGGGCTGTTCTTGAACCTGGCGGCTTCGTGGACCCGCCGCACCAACGAGGTGCTTTACCAAAGTACCTACGAGGAGCCAGTTTTCCGCCGTAGTCCCACCGCGCATCGTTATAAGACGGATTCTTACCTGCTGCATGGCAACGCGGCCTATTCTTGCTACTGGGGGAAAACCCTCATTTCGCTGGGAGGAAGGCAGTTGTGGTCCAACTATTACTTGTGGCAGCAGGGCGTGAGGGTGCCTTGGCAGATGCGCGACACGGAAATCACTGGCAAACTCTCCATGCAGCCGGTGCGTGTGTTTTCCTACGAACTGCAGAGCCGGTTGCAACTGAACAGGCAGGTTTGCCGGGAGAATCATGCCTTGTCCGGCGAGGGCATCCGCACTTTCGCCCATGCGCTTTCCTTATTCTTATTCCCGCTCAAAAAGCTGGAAATCGGTGTAAAGGGCGAGGTGTATCACAGTTCAGACCCGAGTGTGGCAGCCAATGTGTTTGCTGATGCGCACGTGTCCTATCAGTTGAAGCGTTGGGAGTGGCGTCTGACGTGTACGAATTTCATGGGCAATCACCGGTATGAGCGCAGGATGCGGACATCGCTCACGGATGTCTATTCCGTCTATCGGCTGCGTCCTCGCGAGGTGTTGTTGTCTTTTACGGTGGAGCTTTGAGGGTTTTGTCCGCGTCGTGTTGGTGTCCGCTGGGCGGACAGTGCGCGGCTGCTGTTGGGATCCTATTCAGATGCACACGATTTTGTACACGATTTGTGGTTGGGGCAATACAATATTTTGCTAATTTTGTCGCAACGAAAGACAAACCGATAATCGTATGAAATCCATAAGAAAACCAACCCTTCTGCTCGTGCTGGCCGTATGGTGTATATGCGGCCACATGGCCCATGCCCAACAACCCGTCCCACAAACGATGACGAGAATCCATTATGCTGTCAAATTCTCCTTGTACGAAGAGCAGCAGGCGGCGAATGAAGATGAGGCCATCCTGGACATCGGGTCGAAAGTGTCCCACTTCTACAGCCGTAACAGTGTGGCGAGGGAACAGATAAAGGACAGCGTGCTTGCGGCAGGCGGAAGTTACTATGACGTGGTGGATGCGCTTGGCAGGTCGGTGTATCCCAATACGCGAATGAAGTATCAGATTTGGAAAAACCTGCCTTCACGAGGGATGCTGACCTTTACTGATACAAATCTGAAGAGATTCCGCTACACCGAGTCGTTGGAAACGCCCCAATGGACGTTGGCGGGCAAGGACAGCATCATCGCGGACTATCCGTGCCAGCAGGCGGAGACATTCTACCGGGGGAGGCATTGGACGGTGTGGTTCACGCCGGATATCCCCGTCTCGGAGGGTCCGTGGAAGCTGCATGGCCTGCCCGGACTGATTTTGCAGGCCGAGGACAGCGAACACTGGTTCAGCTTCGCGTGCATAGAGATA
>JAHLFO010000009.1 GCA_018883785.1 Candidatus Bacteroides intestinipullorum | reverse complement strand
CGTCCACACCCCGCAGGCCAGGGCCAACAGCCCCACATTGAAGGCGGGGAAAACGGCACGGCCCGACACGTAACGGTCGGTGCTCATCACCGGCAGGCCGATAGGCGCACGGAAGGGCACATACATCCACGCCGCCGCCAACACCCCGGCCGCCCCGGCCACGACAGGCGCAAGCCAATGGTACGTCTGCAAGGGCATCACCCACAGGCCCACCACGCTCCCTGCGGCCATGCCCAGCCGGGTGAGGAACGCATACACCATGTTGGCCCGCGTGCGACGGCCCGTATGCACCACGTCGATGCTCAACGTGATGCCCGCCGACGCGGCCAGCCCGAAGCACATCCCCTGCACCAGGGCCAGGGCGGCATACTGAGGGGGCGTGGAGGCGTAGGCATAACCGACGGACACGAGCAGCACGCCCATGAAGGGGTAGACCAACAAGTGCTTGCGCCTGAACCTGTCGGCCAGCCAGGCATGAAAGGGGCCCACCACCTGCATCCCCAGCAGAAAGGGGAGGCAGACCTCCAGCGCAAGGCCCGACCGCATCAGGGGCAACAGCACCGCGTAGGCCGAGGCATAGAGCAGGAAACCCGCCACGCACACCAGGGCAAAGTTGCGGCTGAGCAGGGCGGGCGCGGCGTCAATACTGCTCCTTCTCATTGGGGAAATCCAGGTTCTTCACATCACTGACATAGCGGCTGATGGCGTCCGTCATCACCGTGTAGAGGTCGGCATACCGGCGTAGGAAGCGCGGGCGGAAACCGTTGTTCATGCCCAGCATGTCCTGCACCACCAGCACCTGCCCGTCCACGTCGCCCCCGGCGCCGATGCCGATGACGGGGATGCTGAGCTCGTGGGACACGCGCCCGGCCAGCGCGGCGGGAATCTTCTCCAACACCAGGCCGAAGCAGCCCGCCTCCTCCAGCAAGTGGGCGTCGCGCACCAGCTTCTCGGCCTCGGCGTCGTCCTTGGCACGGACGGTGTAGGTGCCATACTTGTTGATGCTCTGGGGCATCAGGCCCAGGTGCCCCATCACGGGGATACCCGCCTGGATGATGCGGCGGACGGTGCTGATAATCTCCTCCCCGCCCTCCATCTTCAGGGCGTCGGCGTGGCTCTCCTTCATGATGCGGATGGCCGAGTGAACCCCCTCCAGCTCGTTGCCTTGGTAGGAGCCGAAGGGCATGTCCACCACCACCATGGCGCGGCGCACACCCCGCACCACGCTCTTGGCATGATAAATCATCTGGTCCAGCGTGATGGGCAGCGTGGTCACGTTGCCGGCCATGACGTTGGAGGCGGAGTCACCCACCAAGATGACGTCCATCCCCGCGCCGTCCACGATCTGTGCCATGGTATAGTCATACGCGGTCAACATGGAAATCTTTTCGCCCCTCTGCTTCATCTCTACGAGGCGATGGGTAGTTACTTTGCGATTGTCTTCTGATATGTATCCAGCCATGATTATAGGGATTAATGGTTAATGTTCAATGGGATTAATGGCCGATGGCCAACGTGTCGCACAGGTCCTCGTAGGTGAAGCCGCGGAAGTCGTCTATCACGCGATGGCTCGACGAGGCGATGGCTTCGCGAGGATTAGTCGTAGCCACTCCGATGACTCGTGCGCCCGAGGCCATGCCCGCCTTCAGTCCGTTGAAGGAATCCTCGAAGACACAAGTCCGGTCGGGCGTAGTGCCTAGGATGCGCATGCCCAGCAGGTAGCAGTCAGGGTCGGGCTTGGAATGGGCAAACAGCTCGGCGGTGAGGATGCGGTCGAACAGGGCGGGAATCTCCGGACGTTGGCGGTAGACGGCGGCCATCTTCTGCTCGTTGGAGCTGGTGACTACCGCGGTGCGCACGTCGTGGCGGCGCAGGTCGGCCAGGAAGTCGAGGATGCCGGGCACGTAGTCGTAGGTCATCTCCTCCTCATAACGGACAAGGGCTTCGGTCAGTGCCGGACGTACCTGCGGGTCGGGGAAGAAAGCGTCGTAGATATAGGTCAGTGTCTGCCCCTTCACACGGTCGCCGAAAGCGGGGTCGCCCAGGTAGTCTTGCCCTATCTTATTCCAGAAGAGGCTGTATTGCCCCTCGGTGTCCACTATCACGCCGTCGAAGTCAAAGAGGACGGCCTTACAAAGCGTGTTATCCATAAAACATTGCATTGTTGTTAAATCGGGCACAAAGGTCTGAAATCTATCCGACAGATGCAAGATATTTCGTACCTTTGCACGGTTTTTTATCCACGGTCAACTCCTATACATTATATAATATATAACGAGACATAAGCGTATGAACCACAACAATCCTCATCTCATGGGCACGGAGCCCATCGGCAAATTGCTGTTGCAATACTCCATTCCTGCCATTATTGGCATGACCATTGTTTCGCTCTACAACATCATCGACAGCATCTTCATCGGCCACGGCGTAGGTCCGATGGCCATCGCTGGCTTGGCTATCACCTTCCCGATGATGAACTTGACGGCGGCCTTCGGCAACCTGGTGTCGGCTGGCGGCTCCACCATTTCGTCCATCCGCTTGGGACAGAAGGACCTGGTGGGCGTCAACAAGGTGCTGGGCAACACGTTGATGCTCTGCATCGTCAACTCTATCATCTTCGGAGGGCTGTCCTTCCTCTTCCTCGACTACATCCTGCGCTTCTTCGGAGCGAGTAGCGAGACCCTGCCCTATGCCCGGGACTTCATGCAAATCATCCTGGCAGGCACCCCCTTCGCCTACGTGATGATCGGCATGAACTACGTGATGCGTGCCACGGGCCATCCCAAGAAGGCCATGCTGACGTCCATGACCAGTGTGCTGGTCAACGTCATCCTGGCACCCTTGTTCATCTTCCAGTTCGACTGGGGTATCCGCGGCGCCGCCCTGGCCACGGTGTGCTCGCAGTTCATCGGGATGCTGTGGGTGCTCAACCACTTCCTCAACAAGAAGAGCGACATCCGTCTGCAACGTCCCTACCTGCGGCTGGAGCGACGCATCGTAAATGATATCTTCTCCATCGGCATGTCCCCCTTCCTGATGAATGTCACGGCCTGTGTCATCGTCATCATCATCAACAACAGCCTGCAAAACCACGGGGGCGACATGGCCATCGGCGCCTATGGCATCATCAACCGCCTCTTGATGCTCTACCTGATGATTGTCATGGGCTTGACCATGGGCATGCAACCCATCATCGGCTACAACTTCGGTGCGCGCAAGCCCGAACGGGTGAAGCAGACGCTGCGCCTGGCCATCATATCGGGCGTGTGCATCACCACCAGCGGCTTCCTCATCTGCGAACTGCTGCCCCACGCCGTGTCGGGCATCTTCACCAGCGACGATGGCCTCATCAACATGGCGGCTCACGGCCTTCGTATCTGCGTGGCCATGTTCCCCGTCATCGGAGCGCAGATTGTCATCGGCAACTTCTTCCAAAACATCGGCCTGGCCAAGATGAGCCTGTTCCTCTCCCTGACGCGTCAGCTCATCTTCCTGCTGCCCTGCCTACTCGTATTCCCCGGCATTTGGGGACTGGATGGCGTATGGGCAAGCCTGCCGGTCAGTGACTTACTAGCTTTCTTGACGGCGGTGGCAGCATTATTGTGGTATATGCGGAGGCAAAAGCGAAAAGAAATGTTGGAAACGATTTGACTGTAATGTAAGGGGCAAAAAAGCATGAAGCTACTCTGGATAGACCTAAACAGTTCATACGCCCACGCCTCGCTGGCCTTGCCTGCCCTGCACGCGCAAATGATGCGGCTTGCCGACGCAGAGTGGGATGTGGTATCGGCCACCGCCAATGAGCCGCTCGGTCCCGTGGTGGAAGATATCGTTCGCCGCCGCCCTGACGTCTTGGCCGCTACTGCCTGGCTCTTCACCCACGAAGCCCTACTCCATCTCCTGGCCCGTGTCCGAGCATTGCTGCCTGAGTGTGTGGTCATTCTGGGCGGTCCCGAATTTCTGGACGACAACGAAGACTATCTGCGCCGCATACCCTGGGTTGATGCTGTCTTCCGGGGTGAAGGAGAAGAGATGTTCCCCCAATGGCTACCTGTGTGGGCACAACGCGAGCAATGGCGAGAGATACCGGGATTGTGCTATATTGACCCGCTCTCTCATACCTACCAGGACAACGGCACGGCGCGAGTAACGCACTTCGACCGCCTCGTGCCGCCCGAAGAGAGCCCTTTCTTCCGCTGGGACAAACCTTTTGTGCAGCTGGAGACTACCCGTGGCTGCTTCAACACGTGTGCTTTTTGCGTCAGCGGTGGGGAAAAACCTGTACGCAGTCTCCCCATAGAAGCCATCGCCCAACGGTTGGAGAATATCCGCGCACATGGCATCCACGATGTCCGCATCCTCGACCGCACCTTCAACTACAACACTCGGCGCGCCTGCAACTTGTTGAGACTTTTTCGCACGTACCATCCCCACCTACACTTTCACCAAGAGATACACCCCGCCCTGCTGGACGACGAGCTAAAATCTCTGCTTAGCGACATGCCCCCAGGTCTGCTGCACCTGGAAGCGGGCATCCAGTCACTGCACGAAGATGTGCTTCGAGCGTGTGGGCGACGCGGCGGACTGGAAGCATCACTTGATGGGCTACGCTACCTCTGCTCACTGTCCAACGTGGTGACCCATGTGGATCTCATCGCGGGGTTACCCCTCTACCGCCTGGAACAGATCTACGCGGATGTGCGTACACTGGCTGGCTATGGAGCGGGCGAGATACAGTTGGAGTCACTCAAGGTGCTGCCCGGCACGGAGATGCGCCGCCGCGCCCAACAGCTAGACCTAACCTACGCGCTTCTGCCGCCTTACGAGGTGCTACAGACGCCCAGCATTGCGCCAGCCGGGCTACAGGAAGCCTTACGCCTTTCGCGTTTGCTGGATGGTTACTACAACGCCCCTGCATGGCAGGCGGTGACGCGGCGGCTTATCCTGGAGGATGAGGCGTTTCTATCGCGCTTCCTCGATGTCTTGACGCGTCAGGAGGTCATCCTCCATCCCCTGAGTCTGGAGCGGCGCGGCGTGCTACTCTACGACTTCTGCCAGGCTCACTACCCTACCTTCTCCTCCGCCGTCACCCAAGCGTGGATCGAGGCAGGATTGTCTCTCAAGAAGAAGCCTGCCGAACATGTGCGCACCAAAAAACAAACACCCCCCGAAAATTGGAAGGTACTGCAAGGCGTGTACAAGCCCACGCTCAGGCTCTGCTACCTACCTCCAGAGGCTCCTGGGATGCCCGGCTATTGGTACGGTTACGAGTCAGAGAGGCAGGAAGCGAAGCCTGTGTTCAAGGCCATGCAAATTGATGATTCGCTGTAACCATGACGGCTCTCTGCCAATATTTATAGATGCTACTTATAAGAGGGAAAACGAAAGGATGATGAAAAATAATATGAACATCCGCTATCGCCCCATCAAAGTTCTCATGTTGTCACAGTACGGGTGAAACGCTGTTTCAGTACGGGTGAAACACTGTTTCAGTACGGGTGAAACATCCATGAACTTAGAACTTAGACATGGGTACTTAGCGGATATACATTAAAAATAAAGCCGCTTTTCAGGGGGGGAATGAGGCACCGCATGGAGACGAAAGTGCCAAGGGACTGCAAGCGGTTTCGCCTGTCGGCAAAGCGTAACGCCGAAGCCAATGCCGCCTCTACGGACAGAAAAAGAAAGGCGGATTGCGCAGAAAATTCCAAACAAAGACAAGTTCAGAACATGCTGCGCAATCCGCGTATTTTCAGAGCGTGCTGTCTGGTTCAACTTCAATCCTTCAGGAAGAAGTCCAGCGTGCGTGCATGCACCAAGTCATCGTGCGTGATGCGGAAACCTTTATGACGCTTGCCGCCCAACTCCACACGGTCGATGTAGGATTCTTCGCTGCCGTCGGCGGACTTGTGCGCGCAGATGACCAGCTCGGACTCCTTATAGTAGCGCGGATCGAGTTTGATAGTTACTCGGTCGAACATGGGAGTAGTCAGCGTGTACTCTGGCACGCCGGGACAATCGGGATAGAAACCCATCATGCTAAAGATGGCCCAAGCAGACATCGTTCCCGTGTCGTCATTGCCGGGGATGCCATTGGGCGCGTTCTTGAAGTGGGCATTCACCAGATGGGGCACCAGTTTCTGCGTGCGCCATTCCTCGCCGGGGAAGTAACTGAAAAGGTAGGGATAGGCAATGTCAGGCTCGTTGGCGGGGTCGTAGCGGCCGTTATCAAAGACTGATTGCAGTTTGCTGACGAACGCCTTGCGCCCGCCCATCAGCCGGGCCAGTCCCTTGACATCGTGGGGCACGTAGAAGGTGTAATTCCATGCGTTGCCCTCGTGGAAGCCGGGGTTCTCCTCGAAATTGGCACCCTGCATCGGGTCGAAGGGCGAATAGAAAGTGCCGTCGGGCAACTTGGGGCGGAATGTGCCGAACTCCTTGCAATAATAGTTCTTGTAGCCCAGGGAACGCTGGTAGAAGAGTTTGGCATCCTCCTCCTTGCCCAGCGCATCTGCCAGGCGGGACAGGGCATAGTCGGCGATATAATACTCCAAAGCATGGGAAACAGAGTTGTCATTCTTCGCACGGATGGGCACGTAGCCCAGAGCATAGTAATCGTCGGCATCAGGGCGCATCAAGTTGTCCGCACCGGGCAGGGTGGCCGACTTGTACATGGCTTCGTAGGCCAAGTTGATGTCAAAATCGCGCAATCCCTTGAACCACGTATCCACGATGACGGGTATGGCAGGATCGCCCTCCATGGTTAGCGTCTCGCGCCCATACAACTCCCACTTGGGCAGCCAGCCGTGCTCGCGATACATGCCCAGCATGGTATTCACCATGTCCAGCTGCCGGTCGGGGAAGAGCAAGGTCATCAGCTGGTGGACGTTGCGGTAAGTGTCCCACAGAGAGAAAACGGTGTAGCGATTGCCCTGGGTAGTGAGTATCTGGTCGCTCTCCATAGCGGGGTACTGGCCGTTGACGTCGTTCAGGATGTTAGGGTGGATCAGCAGGTGGTAGAAGGCAGTGTAGAAGACGTGCTTCTGCTCGTCCGTTCCTCCTTCCACAAGTACACGGCTCAGATCATCGTTCCATGCCTGGCGTGCAGCGAATCGGATGTCATCGAAAGATTTGCCCTCCTGCTCCACCTCCAGGTTTAGGCGAGCATTCTCGATGCTGACGAAGGAGACACCCATGCTGACTTCCACCTGCTCGCCTTCGGCAGTGTCGTAGGTGAACCACACGCCTATGTCATCACCGCTGATCTCCTTACGGTAGCGAGTGTAGAGCTTCTTGGTGCCCGCCGTGGAGTCCCATTGCGCTTCAGCAGTCATGGGGCGCATCTGCTTCCAGTAGCCTGACGACCGGGGTGCTTTGTTGACGCGCATCACGAAATAGATGGGGAAGACGGCTTGCGGATTGTAGCAAAAGGTACCCAAGAGCTTGGTGCCCTCTATCTCACACTCGTTGACAAAGCGCACGGTAGCTCCGGTTTCGTTGGTCAATCCTTCACCCAGGTTCAGCAGGATGTTGCTTTGCCCGGCCTTGAAGGTGAAGCGTGCGCGCCCGGTGCGGGGCGTGGCAGTCACCTCGGTCAGGATGTCATACTTCGTGAGGCGATTGGCGTAATAGCCTGGCGTGGCCTTCTCGTCCGTGTAGGAGCTACCATACTTCAGACAGTCCACCTCCAGCGGGCCGGCTGTGGGCATCAGCAGGAGCGAGCCAAGCTCAGGGCACCCCACTCCACTGAGGTTGACGTGCGCGTAGCCCGTGAAGTATGTGTTCTTGTACTCATAGGGCGTTGACCACCAACGGCTGTCTTTGTCGCGGTTGCCATCCACGGCGCCCATCACGTTGAAGGGCACCACGGACATCATGCCCTGCGGACACAAGGCGCCGGGGTTGGTCGTGCCATAGTTGGTAGTCCCCACGAAGGGGTTTACATAGTCCACCGGCTCTTGTCCGGCGTCTGCCCATGCCGTCGCAGGCAAGAGTGCCATCAGTGCCACCAGGCTGCCGAGGCAATTTTTTCTGATTGTATGTATCATAAGCAAAAAATGATAATTTGTCAGGTTCCCATTTACTTGACTGTCCCCCACTCCGTCGGCCGATCCGTCATATTAAACTCCAGCGTGCCGCCTTGCATCAGCGTGGCGTGATCAAAGAAAGGAGTGTCCAGCGGGGTGCCGTTCAGCGTGACCGACTGGATATACTTGTTCGCCGGGGCATTGTTCACGGTGGTGATGCGGAAAGTCTTGCCTTCAGGCAAATGAAGAGTCACCGCATCAAACAGCGGACGCCCGATGCTATACATCGGCTTGCCCGGACAAGGCTGATAGAAGCCCATGGCATTAAGGACATACCAAGCCGACATCTGTCCGCAATCTTCGTTGCCCGACAGACCATTGGGATCGTCAAAGTATTGCTCGCGTAGCACCTTGTCTACCAGTTCCTGCGCTTTCCAAGGTTGTCCCAAGGTATTGTACATATAAATAATGTGGTGACTAGGTTCATTACCGTGCGCATATTGCCCGATTAGGCCGGTGATGTCCGCCGAGATTTGTTCGCCCTCCAGCTTGGCATCCGTAGTGAACAATGTATCCAGACGGGCTAGCATCGCCTCGCGACCACCCATCAGGTCTGCCAATCCCTCAATGTCATGGGGCACGAACCACGTCCACTGCCAGGCGTTACCCTCGCAATAGTCGTCCGCGCGGTGGGTGCTGGCATTAGGATTGAAAGGCGTGCGCCACTTTCCTTGGAGGTCCTTGCCGCGCATGAACCCGGTGGAGGAATCGTAATAGTTGCGATAGTTGCGTCCACGCTCCTCATACAAGCGTTGCGTATCTGCATCGCCCAAGGCACCCGCCAGTTGACTGATGCACCAGTCGGCATATGCATACTCCAGACCTTTGGCTACGGATTCAAGCTCTTTGTCACAAGGAATATAGCCAATCTTGTTCTTGTAGTACTTTGAGATGGGCATCAACGCATTGTGCAGGAGGTATCCGGTCGTGGCAACGGGGGCTATCGTATCATACTCCGCGCTACGCAGGCACGCTTTCAAGGCCAAGTCGGCATCAAAGCTGCGGTCGCCCTTTAGGTAGGCATCCACAATGACAGGCACGGCGTTGTAGCCAATCATCGTACCTGTATAGTTGCCCGCAAGTTCCCACATCGGGAGAATTCCTCCCTCCTGGTATTGGCGCAACAACGTCTGGATATACAGCGAGTTTTGCTGAGGATCGATGATGGTCAGCAATGGATGCAAGGCACGGAAAGTGTCCCACAGGGAGAACACAGTATACATCGGCTTGTCCGCTGATGCAGTGCGGATTTTGCGGTCCATGCTGCGGTAACGTCCATCAGCATCCGTGAAGAGAGCAGGCGAAATGGCCGTATGATAGAGGGCAGTGTAGAAGATACGCTTCTGCTCCTCATTCTGCGTCTCCACGTCTATCTTGGAAAGCCAAGTATTCCATGCACGACGCGCCTGCTCCCTGACGCCGTCAAAGTCCCACCCAGAGATTTCGTCCAGATTCTGGCGCGCGCCCTCGGCATCGACCGCAGAAAGAGCCACCTTGACTAGCACTTGCTCGTCCTGCCGAGTCTTGAACTTCAGCAACGCCTTGCAACGTCCGGGTGCCATCTTCCCATTCTTCTGCTTCACCGAATCAGCGATAATCGTACACGTGAACGGCTTGGAGAAGACGGCGTAGAAGTATTCATCCTGCTGCCATGCCCATCCGCTAGTATACTTGTAACCACGCAAGGTGGAATCGTTTACCTGCTCAAGCGTCAAGGCACGGTTGCGCTGGTTCAGGAACTGGATGCTGTAGTCCAAGTCGAGGATAAAGCCAGCATCCTGGCTTTCGGGGAAGGTGTAGCGGTGCAGGGCTGCACGCTTGGTGGCAGTCAACTCCGCCTTCACGCCATATCTATCCAAAAATACGGAATAATAGCCGGGCGAAGCACTCTCCTTATCGTGCGAGAAAGACGAGGCATAGGGCAAGATCTGCTTGTTGCCCGTCTCTCCTTCCAACTGCTGCTTACCCACCGTAGGCATCAGCAGGACGTCGCCATAATCGCTACATCCCGTGCCGCTAAGGTGAGTGTGCGAGAAACCGTTAATGGTACTATCCGGGTAGTAATAGCCCGCACAAGCATCCCACTCCTGGAAACGTGTGTCCGGGCTAGGATGAATCATTCCATTGGGCACAATGGCACCCGGATAGGTATGACCGTGGCCGCCTGTACCGATGAAAGGATTGACATACTGGGTGTAGTCTTTCTCCACCGTAGCCGTGCCACATCCGGCCAAAGCCACGGCAAATATACCTAGAAGTATGGTTTTCGTTGGTTTCATGTCTGATACTTTCATTTTATTTCTGCGTTTTTTCGGCTTTCAGTTTCTCCTCAATGGGGTCTTGATATTGCGCCTGGAGTTTGTGAAGTTCGTTCATCAGGTCTTCTGTGATCTTCTCATAACCGGGCTTGCCGTAGAGGTTGTTCATCTCGTGCGGATCTTCTTGCAAGTCATACAACTCCCATTCATCAATATCGTTGTAGAAATGGATCAGTTTATAACGCTCGGTGCGCACCCCATAATGACGCTTCACCATGTGTTCAGCAGGGAATTCATAGAAGTGGTAGTAGAGCGATGTACGCCAGTCGGCAGGTTTCTCCCCCTTCAGCAAGGGCAGCAAAGATACGCCTTGGATGTCTTCGGGTATCGGCGCACCAGCCAGATCGAGGAAGGTAGGCGCATAGTCAATGTTCTGCACCATCTGCGGGATCTCGCCTCTCATGGTGAAATCCTTGGGCAAATGCATGATGAGCGGCGTGTGGAAAGACTCCTCGTACATGAACCGCTTGTCGAACCAACCATGCTCTCCCATCCAAAAGCCTTGGTCGGAGGTATATACCACCAGTGTATTATCCATCAATCCTTTCTCCTCCAGATAATCCAATACACGACCCACATTGTCGTCCAAAGATTTCACCACCTTAGAGTAATCACGCATGTAACGCTGGTATTTCCATTCGGCCAATTCCTTGCCTTTGAGATCCTTCTTGTAGAAATCCTCGATGATAGGAGCGTAGAAGGCATCGTACAGTTTGCGGTCTTCGGGATTCAGACGGCCCACGTAGCTCTCGTAACGAGCCTTCAGCGGGGTTTCCTTGTCGGCACGGTCCATTTTATTGTCATAAATGATGTCCATGTCCTTCAGGATGCTCATCTCCTGAGCGGCTGCGGCGGGGCGTCCCTCATAGTCGTCATAGAAGTTTTCGGGCAAGGGGAAGGTCTTGTCCTCATACAAGTCGAGGTACTTCAGTTCGGGTAACCAGTTGCGATGTATGGCCTTATGGTGAATGAAGAGACAGAAGGGCTTGTCCTTGTCGCGCTGGTTCTCCATCCAGTCGATGCTCATGTCTGTGATAAGATTAGTGATGTATCCCTCCTTGCGGATAGTATCATTCTCCATGTTGATGAAGTCGGGATTATAATAGTCGCCTTGCTCGGGCACGATTTCCCAATGATCGAAACCGGTGGGCAGGCTCACCAAGTGCCACTTGCCGATGAGCGCCGTCTGATAACCGGCTTGGCGCAAGAGCTTAGGCATGGTCTGCTGGGAGCCGTCGAAAATGCAGGTGGTATTGTCCGTGAATCCGTTGGCATGGCTATGCTTGCCGGTCAACATGCAGGCACGGCTGGGTCCGCTCAACGAATTGGCCACGAAGCTGTTGGTGAAGATGACGCCGTCGTTGGCTATGCGATCCAAGTTGGGCGTCTCAATGAAACGGCTCCCATAGCAACTCATCATCTGAGCCGTATGGTCGTCGGTCATGATGTACACGATGTTGTATTGCTTGGGGGATTCTTTCTCGCCAGCACACGAAGCCAACGATGCGATGGCGGCCATTCCTGTCAAAGGGTAAAGGAACGCAGGGGACAATTGTTTCATAAGACAGATATTTATAAATTGATTCATTTCAATATCAACAGAATAAGATTAACAAAGGTGGGAAGAAACCTGAAGCGACAGGCTGCCCCATGCCGATGTTTATGATTTTTGCAAAGATACGGATTGATTTTTGAATATCAAAAAGGATAAAGGCATAGTTTTTCCAGAAAGAGGAATTTGGAAAAACTAAGAGGGTATGCCAGCAGATAGTAATCTGAAATCTTTCCAGATACTAAGGTGAAAGCGTCCCACCTACTAAGGTGAAAGCGTTCCACCTACTGAGGTGAAAGTGTCCCACCTACTAAGGTGAAAGCGTTCCACCTACTGAGGTGAAAGCGTCCCACCTATTGAGGTGAAAGCGTCCCACCTTCGCAAGAGTGCCCAAAATGACAGAATGATGTCAGATCTTAATCTCGGCACGCCCTCTTTAGAGTACGTAAAAACAGGCTGATTTCAATACACCTCCACTTTGGCCGCCAATGCCTTGGCCTTGTCGCGCAGCGCATCAAGGTCACTCCCTAAAGGAGCATAACACAGGACAACACCCATGCGACGATTGACGCGCGTACTGGGCTTACCAAAGATGCGCAGGTAAGTATCCTCCGCCTTCATCACCTCCTCCATGCCGCGGTAACCGGGTTGCTCTTGGCTGGCGATGCCGGAAAGAATGACCGCACTGGCACCGTTGCGTTCCAACTTAACGTGCGGGATAGGCAAGCCGAGCACGGCGTGCAGATGCAACTCGAATTCGTTCAGGTTCTGCGTGCCGGCCAGCGTCACCATGCCGGTGTCGTGCGGGCGCGGTGAAAGTTCGGAAAAATACACGCCATTCTCATGGCTGAGGAAGAACTCTACCCCCCAGATGCCCGCACCGGTCAACGCGCGGGTGACCTTCTCGGCCATGTCCTGCGCCTCCTTCAGATGGGCAGGATCAATATAGGCGGGCTGGAAGCTCTCGCGATAATCCCCGTTCTTCTGTACATGGCCGATGGGCGGACAAAACAAAGTAGGGCCGTCCTTCTGAGTCACTGTAAGCAAGGTTATCTCGCTATCGAAGCGGATGAATTCCTCGACTATCAGTTCCTTGATATCGCCACGACTGCCGCTGCATCCGTACTCCCAGGCGTGCTCCAACTCGTCAGGAGCCTTCACGATGGATTGGCCTTTGCCGGAGGAGGACATCAACGGCTTCACCACGCAGGGAAAACCAATCTTGGAGGCGGCATCCTTCAGTTCGTCCAGCGACTTGGCATAGTAGTAGCGTGCCGTCTTCAATCCCAATTCCTTGGCAGCCAGATCGCGGATAGCCTTACGGTTCATGGTGAAGTTGACCGCACGTGCGCTAGGCACCACCTGGATGCCCTCTTGCTCAAATTCGTAAAGCCGCTCGGTGCGAATTGCTTCAATTTCCGGCACGATGAGATCGGGGCAATGCTTGCGCACGGCACGCTCCAAAGCGTCTCCATCCAACATACTGAACACTTCACATTCGTCGGCCACCTGCATGGCGGGTGCTCCTGCATACGAGTCGCAAGCGATGACGTATTGCCCCAGACGCTGGGCGGCAATCACGAACTCCTTGCCTAACTCGCCGGAGCCTAATAACAAAATCTTCTTCATTCTTAAACTTGGGGTATTAAACAAAAGTAACCGAAGGGGATGCAATCTCCCCTCCGGTCACTCTACACTTAAATACAATTATTGATGCTGCTCACGCAACAGGTCGTTCACGGTCTTCACCGGATTGAAGGTGCTTAGAGGCACTTCCACGAAGACAGTATTCCAATCGCTCATCGCGCCGTTCCACAGGCCGGGCAATTCGAGTGCTTTCAGCTCCTTGCCGTTCTTCGACTTGTGCGAGATGAAGCCCGTAGCCTTGTCCACATACTTCGTCAGGTCGAATTTGTGACCTTTATAGTCACGCACGGCGCAAACCAAATCCACGGGATTGAAGTGCGTCCCTTTCTCGAACATTTCCTTTTTCGCAGGATCGTTCATGTCGATCTGCGAGCTTTCCAGGATTTGGAGCGAGATGGTACCATCGGGATTATAAGCAAGGAACGGTCCTCCGCCCGGCTCGCCGACGTTCTTCACCATACCGCAGACACGCATCGGGCGATTCAGCTTCTTCTTCAGGTAGATGACCAGCTCGGCGTCTTCCAGATTCTTCACTTCAGTATTCTTACAATAAAGCTTCTTCTGGAGGAACTGGAGGATTTCCAACACTTGCTCGTGCGTGTACTTGCCGCTGTCGAGCAGCTGGAGGTAGGCAAAGGCTTGTTGCTGCAGGCCGACCAACACACCGGCAATCACCTTTTTGTAGAGCACAGTGTCGCCTTTCAGCTTATCAGGCACCACGTTGTCTATGTTCTTGATGAAGATAACGTCGGCATCCAGATCGTTCAGATTCTCAATCAACGCGCCATGTCCGCCCGGACGGAACAGCAGCTTGCCGTTGTCGCGGAAGGGTTTGTTATCCATGTCGGCGGCAATGGTATCAGTACTAGGCTTCTGCTCGGAGAAGGTGATATTGTAGTCCACACCGTAACGCTTGGCGTAGAGCGCAGCCTTCTCGTCCACCAACGCCTTGAAGAGGGCACGATGTTCGGGCGATACCGTGAAGTGCACGTTCACCTTGCCGTTCTTGTTGGCGGCATAGAGTGCGCCTTCCACCAGATGCTCTTCCACCGGAGTACGGTTGCCGTCTTCATACTTGTGGAACTTGAGCAAGCCTTTGGGCAGGGAGCCGTAGTTCAACCCGGCAGATTGGAGCAGGGCGGCCACCACAGCTTTGTAATTGCCGGCTGCCACCAGCGCGGGGATGTCTTTGCCTTCTGTCTGCTGGCAGGCGGCGTTGAGATCATCGTAGAAAGCGAAATCCGTGATGCGGTCGAAGAACTTCTTCTCAAAATCTGTGGTGGGCACGTCATAGTCCGCACCGAGAAACTCGAACATATTCTTGAACATACGGCTGGCCGCTCCCGAAGCGGGCACAAACTTCACCACCACACGGTCGGTTTGCGTGTAGGCTTCCCATGCGTCCAGATACTTCTTCTGCTCGTCGGCATCGGGAGCCAGAATGCCATTGTCCACCGAAGCGGCGGCATAAAGTTTCAGATAGGGGAATCCGTTCTCAAAGCAGGCCAATTGTTCGGCAATCTTCGCTTCAGAGATGCCTTTCTTGGCCAACAAGTCTTTGTCTTCTTGTGTCATCATGATGTACAATAAGTTTATTGGGTTTAATTTTGCCCAAAAGTACAGATATTTTCCGACATCGCCAACTTTTGTCGAAAGAAGTTGGCAAAAAGGAGACAAAAACTCCTCGCTCTGCCCATCAGGCGAGGTGACTGTAATCCCGCTCACCGAATATCTTGGTACCTACGCGCACCAGCGTGCTGCCCGCACGGATGGCCAACGAATAGTCGTGGGACATGCCCATGGACAACTCCTTGAATGCGGGCGCATCGGCAAACCACGTCGTCTTGACCTCGGTGAACAGAGCGTGCAGTTCTTCGAACTCACGACTGACCTGGGCGTCATCGTCGGTGTTGGAGGCCATCCCCATCAATCCACAGATGCGCACGTGTGCCAATGCCTTCCATGCGCCGTCGGCCAGCAACTGGCGGCATTCGTCGGGGGTGAAGCCGAATTTGGTTTCCTCCTGAGCGATATGGATTTGCAGGAGGACATCGAGCGTGCGGCCCGCCTTGGCACCTTGCTTATCCACCTCGGACAGGAGACGGTAGGAGTCTATGCCGTGGATGAGGGAAACGTAGGGCGCGATATACTTCACTTTGTTGGTCTGCAGGTGGCCGATGAAATGCCATTCGATATCCTTCGGCAAGGCATCGTGTTTGCGAGACATTTCCTGCACCTTGCTCTCGCCGAAGATACGTTGCCCCGCCCCGTAAGCTTCCAGGATGGCTTCCTCGGGATGGAACTTGCTGACGGCCACCAGACGCACGCCTTGAGGGAGGCCGGCCAGCACTTGACGGAGATTGTCAGCGACCGACATCATCCTTGCACCTCCGGCTTATCGTCGGGCTCGGCGTGGTAAGGGTAAACGTCCATGATGGCGGTCTCGGCCACAGAAGCAATCTGATAATCGGCCATCGTGCCCTTCATGCCTTCGTCCAGCTTCTTGACGGCATCGCGCAGGTCGGCGGCTTGTACCAACACTTGTGTGGAGGTCTTCTTCTCCGCCCCGCTCTTCTCGTCAAGGGTGATGAAGACAAGTTTGCACTTGAACCAGCGGTCGGCAGCTTCTTCTTCGCACGGGAAGAGCTCGCTGAAGTTGGCACGCTTGATGTCGGAGACGAGGAACTCGCCGGTGATGAACGGGGTCATCTCCTCGATGATGCGTGCCTCGGCTTCGGTGAAGCTCAATGCGTCCACCAGATAAGGCTCGGTCACCTTCTTGTTCATACCGTTCTCCATTGTCTTTTCATATCGAATCTTGCATTCGAACCACGTATGCATTGCCATAATTCTTTCCTTGTTTTATAGGGTTAATACTCATTTTCATTTGCGGACGGCAAAGATAGGCAATCCGGGGCAATCGGCGAACAAAAATCTCTTTTTTGTTTCTTTTAGCGGGGAAGTCCGTATCTTTGCCCGACCAAAAAGCAATGATATGACTGAACAGACCTACACTTTCTGCCTCTGCCAGGCCGTGGCGCGCCATCCGCAGATGCGACTCGCCGCACCGGTGGACCTGGAGCTGAACCCGGCAGAGCAGGTGGCCATCGCCGGAGCCAACGGGGCCGGAAAATCCCTTCTGGTGGACCTGCTGACGGGGAAGCTACCCCTCTCGGCGGGGAGCATCGCGTATGACTTCCGCCCGTCGACGGACACGACCCTATATAATAATGTGAAGTATATCGCCTTTCGCGACACCTACGGGAGCGCAGATGCCAACTATTACTACCAACAACGCTGGAATGCGCACGACCAGGACGACGCACCGCTGGTGCGCGACATGCTGGACGCAGCGGGCTGCACGCAGCAGAAGGAGACGCTCTTCGACCTCTTCCACCTGCGCCCATTGCTGGACAAGCGCATCATCCTGCTGTCCAGCGGCGAACTGAGGAAGCTACAGATTGCCAAGGCACTGCTGACGAATCCGCGCATCCTCATCATGGACAATCCCTTCATCGGACTGGATGCCGACACGCGCGCGTTGCTCTTCCGCCTGCTGGAGGAACTATCCCGGCTGCGCACGCTACAAATCTTCCTCGTGGTGTCGCGCCCGGAAGACATCCCCGCATTCATCACGCACGTCGTCCCGGTAGAAAACAAAGCAGTACTCCCCAAGATGACCCGCGAAGCCTATCTCGGCACCCACGCCACACCGCCTGCCGACACCTGTCCCGGGCTGGAGGAACGCATCCTGGGATTGCCCTCCACACCTATTTATAATATATCCGACGAGGTAGTGCGCCTCAGCCGCGTCAGCATCCGCTACGGCGACCGCACCATTCTGAAAGACTTGGACTGGGTAGTCCGGCAAGGCGAGAAGTGGGCATTGAGCGGCGAGAACGGCGCGGGAAAATCCACCCTGCTCAGCCTGCTGTGCGCAGACAATCCGCAATCCTACGCCTGCGACATCCGCCTCTTCGGGCGACGACGCGGGTCGGGCGAGAGCATCTGGGACATCAAGCGGCGCATCGGCTACGTCAGCCCGGAGATGCACCGCGCCTACCTGAAGAACCTGCCCGCACTGGACATCGTAGCCAGCGGCCTGCACGACAGCATCGGACTCTACCGTCGGCCGCACCCAGAGGAACTGGACAAGTGCCGCTGGTGGATGGATACATTCGGCATCGGCGGACTGGCCGGACGCCCGTTCCTCACGCTCAGCAGCGGCGAGCAACGCCTGTGCCTCCTGGCCCGCGCCTTCGTCAAGGATCCCGAGCTGCTCATCCTGGACGAACCGCTGCACGGACTGGACACGGCCAACCGCCGACGGGTGCGCCGCGCCATCAATGCCTTCTGCAGCCGTCCGGACAAGACGCTGGTGATGGTGACGCACTACGAGGAAGAGCTGCCCCCGTGCATCGACCACCACCTGCGACTGGTGCGGCAGCACTAAGGTCACTCACCCGTCAGCTCATCCAGGTCCACCCACTCCAGATGCTTGTCTATCATGGGGCGCTTGGCGATGCCCCCGTTTTGGCGGCGGCTGTATTCGGGGATGAAGCACACCTTTACATCGTTTATCGAACTCTTCGTAATCTCTTCGGGCGTGTCCGCACCCACTCCCCTCATCCGGCAACTGAGGTAGAAGGTGCCCACGCCCTTCAACTTCACCGACCTGCCGAAGGACATCAGCTCGCCAAGCACCTCGCCCAATTGCACCAGCACGGCGTAGGTATCCGCCCGGCTCACGGTGGATGCCTCCGACAGGCGGTTGGCCACGTCCTCTATCGTGAACGGGTCGCCCACGGTGACGGCCCGCACGTACCACTTTCCGTTCAACTTCACTTTCTTGTAAAAAGCCATTTCGTTTCCTCCTTTCTTTATTATAATTACAGCAAGAAGCCTGGACGAATGCAGCAAGAAGCCTGCCTTGTCCCGGCCAGCCCCCCGGCTCATCCCAGAACCAATGCCATTGGTCCTATAGAATCAATGCCATTGATTGGGAGGAATCAATGCCATTGATTGGGGGGAATCAATGCCATTGATTAGGGGGAATCAATGCCATTGATTCCTACATGACTCCCAAAGATAGCACGTATTCCCCATACTTCCAAGCCCCATGCGCCCGCCACCACCCCAGGAAGCCCCGCAGGCGCATTATTTATTCTTTTTTAAGAAGAACCGGCATCTCTGCGCCGCGCCATCTTGCCGTTTCGGCGAAAAACAGTTACTTTTGCGGCAAAATCTACAACCAAACAGAAAGGATTATGATACAGAGATTGCTGGCATTTGTAAAGATATACCTGTTGGCCGTGGCGCTTTCCATGGTGCAGAAGCCCTTGTTCATGCTGTTCTATGCAGCCCTCTACGCCGAGCATCTGCCTGCGGGGTGGGCCGAGGCATGGCGCAAGGGGTTCCCGCACGACTTGGCCATAGGCGGCTTCCTCAGCCTCCTGCCGGGCCTGTTGCTGGCCCTGTCGGCCCTCCGGCGGGGGACATGGCTGGCATGGACCATGCACGTCTGGCTCGGGCTGGTGTCGCTTCTGTTCGGTTTCGGTTTCATCCTCGGGCTGTGGCTTTACGACCTCACGGACCTGCAGCCGGACATGCTGACGCTCCTGTCGCTGACGGACGAGGCCCTTGCCAAAGCCTCGAGCGGGGTGGCCGTGCTGGGCATTTTGATGGTGCTCGTATGCGCCGCGTTGGCCTACGCCCTGTTTTATGGCCTCGTCCTGCGGGGCATGTGGAGGTTCACTCCTCCGCGTCGGCCTTGGACGGCGTTCGCCGTGATGCTCCTGCTGGCGCTGGCGGCTTTCGCCCCCTGGGTGTGGAACGGGCAGGGCCTTCACCTGCTGCAACAATGGGACGCCGCGCTGCTGCTGGCCATCAACGGGTGGCACAGCCCGCAGGCGGACGCCTTCATGTATGCCTATAGCGGCAAGCTGGTTTGGGTGCCGATGTACGCCTCGCTGGTCTACCTGCTCTTCCGCAATCTCCACTGGCGCACGGCCTTGTTCTGCCTCATCGGCGTGGCGCTTGCCATCACCTTTGCCGACCAAGTGGGAGCTTCCCTCATCCGCCCCTGGGTGGAACGTCCCCGCCCGTCCAACCCCGCCAGCCCCGTGGCAGACATGGTGCATCTGGTCAACGGTTACCGTGGCGGACGCTACGGCTTCCCGTCCTGCCATGCCGCCAACACGTTTGGGCTGGCCTTCTACCTGATGTTCGTCGTCCGGCAGAGAGGGCTGACCTGCTTCCTCATGGGCTGGGCGTTGCTGACGTGCTATTCGCGGGCCTATCTCGGCGTACACTATCCCGGCGACCTCATGACCGGAGCGGCCTTGGGGCTGGCGGGAGCGGCCATCGCCTACGGACTGTTCCGCTGGGCGTCGCGCTACAAGCGGCCCCGCCACTTCCGTCATCTCTGGGTGCCCATGGCTGTGGGCGGGCTGACCATCGCCGGAATGCTGGCGTATGCGCTATGGTGACCCGCCTTTTCGCATTTTTCACACCGAAAAAGAGAGAATATCTCGAAGAAAAGCTATCTTTGTGGCACGATAAGCTGTAAACAGAGAATTTATGGAACAACTGCATACCATCAAGGAACTGATCTACCAAGGCGAAGTAGACCAAGCCATCGCGCAGCTGGACAAGTTGCTGGAGGGAGACTTCCCCGGCAAGGACGAAGCCTACTACCTGCGGGGCAACGCCTACCGCAAAACGGGCGACTGGCAGCAGGCGATGAACAACTACCAACTGGCTGCCGAGCTCAACCCGGACAGCCCGGCGGTGCAGGCTCGCCTGATGCTGACGGACATCCTCGACTTCTACAACAAAGACATGTACAACCATTAACTAACAATCTATAAACAACGTATATTATGGCTAAGATAAAAGGAGCAATCGTGGTGGACACCGAGCGTTGCAAAGGATGCAACCTCTGCGCCGTGGCCTGTCCGCTGCATGTGATAGCCCTCGCCAAGGAGGTGAACATGAAGGGATACAACTATGCCCGGCAAGTATTGGAAGACACGTGCAACGGCTGTGCGTCGTGCGCCACGGTGTGCCCGGACGGCTGCATCACGGTGTACAAAGTGAAAGTAGAACAATAAAAAACAAGGAAACAGATATATGGCAGAAGAAGTAGTATTGATGAAAGGGAACGAAGCCATCGCCCGCGCCGCCATACGCTGCGGAGCCGACGGATACTTCGGCTATCCCATCACTCCCCAGTCGGAGGTATTGGAAACCCTCGCCGAGTTGAAACCGTGGGAAACGACAGGTATGGTCGTGCTCCAGGCAGAGAGCGAGGTAGCTTCCATCAACATGGTATATGGCGGAGCCGGTGCAGGCAAGATGGTGATGACATCGTCCAGCAGTCCGGGCGTCAGCCTGATGCAGGAAGGCGTGTCCTACCTGGCAGGAGCCGAACTGCCCTGCCTCATCGTCAACGTCATGCGCGGAGGTCCCGGACTGGGTACCATACAACCCAGCCAAGCCGATTACTTCCAGACTACCAAAGGAGGCGGACACGGAGACTACCGCCTGATAACCCTGGCACCGGCTTCAGTGCAGGAGATGGCAGACTTTGTAGGCTTGGCCTTCGACCTGGCCTTCAAGTACCGAAACCCTGCAGTTATCCTGGCAGACGGCGTCATCGGGCAGATGATGGAGAAGGTCGTACTTCCCCCGCAGAAACCCCGCCGTACGGACGAGGAAGTCATCGCACAATGCCCCTGGGCTACCACCGGCAAGACAAAGGATCGAAAACCCAATATCATTACCTCGCTCGAATTGAAACCCGAGGCGATGGAGGTGAACAACCTGCGCTTCCAAGCCAAGTACAAGCTAATCGAAGAGAACGAAGTGCGCTACGAGACTATCCAGTGTGACGACGCGGACTACCTCATCGTAGCCTTCGGATCCATGGCGCGTATCGGACAGAAAGCCATGGAGCTGGCACGCGAGGAAGGCATACGTGTTGGTATCCTGCGGCCCATCACCCTCTGGCCGTTCCCCACGAAGGCCATCGCTGACATGGCCAAACGCGTCAAGGGAATGCTCGTCACCGAGCTCAACGCCGGGCAGATGGTGGAGGACGTCCGCCTCGCTGCTGAAGGCAAGGTGTGCGTGGAACATTTCGGACGGCTCGGAGGCATAGTGCCCGACCCGGACGAAATCGTCGAAGCACTCAAGGCCATGATCGCGAAATAAAGAAAAGGAAAACGGAAGAAGGAAAAATTTTCAAGACTAATGGAAATCGACAAGATACGAAACCTGCTGAACTTATTCTTCATGCTGCTGGCACTGCTCGCCGTGGTCTTCTACTTCGCGATGGACGACCAGCGGTGGTTCCTCTACACCTGCGGCACCGCCATCGTCGTGAAGATGGCCGAGAGCTTCATCCGTTTCATGAAAATCACCAAACCTGACAACAAGTTAAGCAATTATGACAAGAGAAGATATCATCAGACCCGAAAACCTGGTCTATCAGAAACCGACACTGATGAACGATAATCCCATGCACTACTGCCCGGGATGCAGCCACGGAGTGGTGCACAAACTCATCGCCGAAGTCATCGAAGAGATGGGTATGGAAGACAAGGCCATCGGAATATCGCCCGTAGGTTGCGCCGTGTTCATCTACAACTACCTGGACATTGACTGGCAAGAGGCCGCACACGGACGCGCGCCAGCACTTGCCACAGCCATCAAACGCTTATGGCCCAGCCGGCTGGTATTCACCTACCAAGGCGACGGTGACCTGGCCTGCATAGGTACCGCAGAGACCATCCACGCCTTGAACCGAGGCGAGAACATCACCATCATCTTTATCAACAATGCCATCTACGGCATGACCGGTGGACAAATGGCGCCCACCACGCTCGTCGGACAGAAAACATCCACCTGCCCCTACGGACGCGATGTCCACCTCCACGGCTATCCGCTGAAGATTGCCGACATCGCCGCCCAACTGGAAGGCACAGCCTACGTCACCCGCCAGAGCGTACAGTCCGTGGCAGCCATACGGCGTGCCAAGAAGGCCATCCGCAAGGCATTCGATAACTCAATGGCGGGACGCGGTAGCAACCTCGTCGAGATTGTCTCCACCTGCAACTCCGGCTGGAAGATGCCGCCCGAAAAGGCCAACCGCTGGATGGAGGAAAACATGTTCCCCTACTACCCGTTGGGCGATCTGAAGGACAAGTAAAGAAAAATCATCAATCCAAATTCACACAGAACAATGAAAGAAGAAATCATCATAGCAGGCTTCGGTGGGCAAGGCGTCCTGTCCATGGGCAAGATACTAGCCTACTCCGGCCTGATGGAAGGCAAGGAAGTGACTTGGATGCCCGCCTACGGGCCCGAACAGCGTGGCGGGACAGCTAACGTCACCGTTATCATCAGCGATGACAAAATCTCGTCACCCATCCTCAGCAAGTACGATGTCGCCATCATTCTCAACCAGCCCTCCATGGAGAAGTTCGAGGCTAAGGTGAAGCCCGGCGGCATCCTCATTTACGACGGCTATGGCATCATACACCCGCCCACGCGCCAGGACATCAACGTCTACCGCATTGATGCCATGGACGCCGCCAACGAGATGAACAACAGCAAGGCATTCAACATGATTGTGCTGGGCGGACTGCTCAAGCTCAAGCCGATGGTTAGCTTGGACAGCGTCGTTCGCGGACTGAAGAAGACACTACCTGAACGCCACCACCACCTCATCCCCATGAACGAGGAGGCCATCCGCAGAGGCATGGAACTGATACGGGAGTGTTGAGCGAAATGCACATTACAGGAGAGCCAAGAATGAATCCGGACGCGGAGAGGAGGAGTATATCCACTTTCCGTGCCCGGATATCTTTTTTCCGCCTTAACTGCGCAGCGCACGTCAGGTTTTATCGAAATGACAATATATAAACAAGAAAGGAGAGCATCTACAATGAAAACGATAATCTTATTCACCATATTATCAAATGCCGCTTGCTTGAGCTTCACCAATTGTTCCAGTCATTCCCAATCAGTTAAGCAGCGGGAAAACGGCTGGTATCGCATCATAGACGGACAAAAGGACAGCATCGCTTCTCGGCCTATAGTTACTGTAAAGGAGTTTGCAGCCTTACGGATGGATAAAGATTACTTTGGAAAGGCTGTGATAACTGGAAGTGTGAGCAAACACAAATTGCAGGCATGGGCAGATTCAACGGAGCAACTTATAGGCAAGCGAATAGGATTCATATTCAATGATTCTGTGATTACCGCGCCACAAGTAGAAATGAGGTTGGAAAGTGGAACATTTCAAATTGCGACACCTAGCAATTATGATATAACCTCTTTATACCAAAGTCTGTTAAAAGAAAAGAAAGATTCTTTGGATGCTTTGTTCAAAGCCAACGGATGGGAGAATGATACGCTCTTTTTTAATCAATTAAACCAAGAAAAACAGAATTCAATCATAAACACATTGGACTATATTGATGCTTGTTCCATTATAAAAGGATTTGAGAACAAATAAAAAACAAAAGAACACCTTTTTATCAGAGCTAGAACGAGGATTAAGGAATATATGAAATCATCAAACACATTGATACGCACACCACAGGATTTGAAACCGTTGCCAAGCCATTACCTCATTCCTTGAGAAGCGTTCATACATCTTCTAAGCTCCAAAGTGTTGAAAAACAGCTCTATTTATATACTGCCCAAGCTGTAGCTAACAGCGGAATCGAATATCGGGAAAAGACAAGCGCGGATCAGCGTGGACAATATGTCCGTGCTAATCCGCGTAGCTTCATTTTCACATTCAATAAGAAGAAAATATTGGGTGCGGTTTAAACCGCACCCTTAAAATTATCAACAAAATAAAAACCAAAACGGTTCGTTATTTTATTCTGCAGCGGGAGCTTCAGCAGCAGAAGCCTCTTCCGTCGCGGCAGCTGCTTCGGCAGCCTTGGCAGCAGCTTCGGCAGCTTTCTTCTCGGCCAAGGCCTTTGCCTTCTCCTCATTCACCTTCTTCTCGGCTTCGAGGCGCACCTTTGCAGCATCCTTCTTATTCTCCTCTTCTTTGGCTCTCAGAGCAGCCAGTCCGCTCTGCTTGTTGTTCTTCCAAGCCTCGAACTTGGCATCAGCTTCAGCTTCGCCGAATGCCCCCTTGGCCACACCGCCCAACAAGTGCTTCTTCATGTAGACGCCCTCGCGCGAAAGGATGTTACGCACGGTGTCGGTAGGTTGTGCGCCGGTCATTACCCAGTACAGCGCACGATCAAAGTTCAAATCTACTGTGGCAGGATTGGTGTTGGGGTTGTACGTGCCAATCTTCTCAACGAAACGACCATCTCGTGGTGCTCTTGCATCTGCAATGACGATGGAGTAGAAAGCGTAACTCTTACGTCCATGTCTCTGCAATCTAATTCTTGTTGCCATTGTGTGTAATAAAAATTTTTAGTTAATGATTTGAATAGCCATCAGCTCGTAATGGCGCGGCAAAGGTACGGATTTTCCCCGGATTGACAAAGAAATGGCAGAGAGAAAATTTCATTTTATTTACCCACTAATAATACTTCCTATACAGCCTCTCATACTCTCTGCCCTGCTTGAAGCGGTCTATCCAGGCATTGAGTGTGTCGAGCAGCTCGGGAGACTGCTTGCTGACAGCCCAAGAATAAAATTGGGAGAAGCCAATAGCGGTGCTAATGTCTATCTGCGGTAGGCTGTCTGCGGCAGCCTGCGCGATGCTCTCCTCGCAGACAGCATAGTCAATGTCGCCATGCGCCACGAGTGCGATAAGTTGCTCGGAGCCGTAGCGTTCTACCTCGCAGATGTAAATGGTATCGCCTATCTCATCACCTAAGTTGCGCAGGCGCAGGATATAGGGCGACTGCTTGACGACGTGAACAGTCTTCCCACCGAGGTCAATAAGGCTGCGTATGAAAGTAGTGTCGGCATCGTCAGCACAGCGTCGCTGCACTAGTACTTGTCGACTGAGCATGATAGGTGTGGTAAGCAGCAGGGAATCACGCAGCTCGCTGGTAGCAAGGATGCCGTTGGCAATTAGGTCGCTAGTACCGCCGGCCAGTGCGCGCAAGCAACGGTCGAAGTCCATCTCGGGTATGATGTCCACACGCAAACCGTGGTCGCGTGCAAAAGCGTGGAGCAAGTCATGATTGAAACCAGAGACAGTATCGCTGTCCACGTAGAAGCTGACCGAGTTGTACTCGGTGGTGGCACGAATGACGCCTTCGCGAATGATGTCGGGATAGTCACGCGGCGTAGCGGCGGGAGATGGTGCTTCGCCGTCGTGCCCGCAGGTGAAGGTGACGGCCAGCAGCAGGACGAGCAGGAGGACGGTGGTGCCCACGAGCAGCCAAGAACGATGCATCTGGAAGTATTCGTTGTGCATGACAAGTAAGTTTTTATACTGTCGTTCAAAGATCAATCATAGAAATTCCACGAGATGCCGATCTTCAGCAGGCGTGAATTGATGGGATAGTGCGGCACGAGGAAGGAGTTGGCGTTGCCCATACCGGCATTAACGTGGTACATCATCACATAAATGCGCGTGCGCTTGAGGTGGAGGTTGATGTAAGCGTTGATAATGGGGTACCCACCAATGTCCACCTGGTCATCCTCGCGTTGCAGGTGAAACTGCTGCGTAGCGGGCATGTAGTCGGGTGCCTTGTAAGTGGTAAAGTAGCGCAGGTCGGCTCCGAGCTGTAGCGTCAGCACCTTGAAGAGTTTGGTCTGCAGGTAGAAGTTGTGATAGAGCGACAAGTCGGGCAGCGGAAGTATGGTCTCGTCGCTAGACTTTTGCCAAGTCACCTCGTTGTCCAAGTGGAATATACCCAACTTGAAATCCTGCCGCAACATGGCGGCGAGCACCTGAATACTTCCGCCGTGTTGCGCTGGCAGCGCATGCTGGTCGAAATAAGTGTAGTTCTTGATATTCTCCATGCCCACCTTGAGGTTAGTGCGCCACCGCTTGATGTTTAGTTCTCCTTCAACGCCGGTGCGGAACTCCTTGCTCATATTGTCATTGTCCCAAGCGAAGTGATTGGAATGGTAATGACGCATATAAAAGGATGGCAACAAGTTACTGACGTGTCCGCAGGCGTAAAAGTTGACCGTGTCGCGTCCAAGGCGGAAGTTAAGATCAATGGCTCCGTTCACTTTAAACTGTCCTACAGCTTTGCCTGCCAGTCCTATCTCACCCGTGGCGTTGTAGTGCAACAGGGAGCCTTGCTTCTTGGTCAGCTCCGCACCGACATAGACCTCGTGCTCAGTGTATTCCTGCGGTAACGGTCGGGATAGAGAGGTGTCCATGTTCATCAGCGTATAGCGATTGAAGGCGTGCGAGATGTAGGCAGTCAGTCCTGCCTTGGCGTATTTGTTGAATCCTTCGAGCAGGGATACGCCGAGCAGGTTTTTGACGCTCAGGGCGAGAGTGGAGTCATTAGTGGCTCCCTCCTGCAGGTAGGTGTTCTCGTAGAAAGCGTCTTCACCCGTCGGCTCGGTGGACGAGCGAAAAGTGCGCCGAGCTCGCTCCACCTTGAAGGTGTGTATGAAGCTGGTAACGGGGACGAATTCCTCCTCAATGATGGTGTCCTTGGGCGTGACGGCGGTACTATCCTGCTGTGCGAGGCGTTGCGCGGCTGGCTCTTGGCTGTCCTCCAACTTAGTCACTTCGCGGTAAAATCCAAGTCGGTAGCGGTGAGTGAGGTAAAGGTAGAAGTTATGGTTGCGGCTGCCGGTACCTTCGAGGCGCGTGGGGATGTTCTGCGTGCCTCCGACGTCTTCCATCTCCTCGGGTCGGGTAATGTATCGATCATCGGTGATGCCACCGTTCTCATTCATTTTGAAGAAGTTATTGTTGTAGGCGGCATGCATCTGGTACTTCTCGCCGATGTAGCTGGCAAAGACACCTGCATTGAAATGCGAGGTCGCCTGATTGGCGTAGTATCCGCGTCCGTAGAGATAGTCGATATTGAATCCGACGGCCAGTCGCTTGTTGACATTGACGGAGAAATAGGATTTGAAGCGGTCTTCGCCATTAATCTTGCTGCCCGCCTTGTAGTAGGTCAGATTAGTGAAGGGGACATTGCTGTTGGTGAAGAGCAGGTCACAGGGCTTCACGTAAAAGAAGGAGAGCGGCTCCATGAAGATGGTGGGCGCATCGTTACGCCGTTCGAAGAAGATGCGCGACAGGCGCGGCGCACCAAGGTTGCCCAAATGGTTGTAATGCCCCTCCATTCCTCCCACGAGATTAGTATTCTGAAAGTTCAGGCTGGCGGTATCGGCCGGTATGATGGTGCGCTCGCCGAGCGTCTCGCTCACCTTCCACATGTAGAGCTTCGGGGGAAGGCTCTGGATATTGACAGTACTATCTTCCAGATTGTCCGGCTGTAGGGCGGGGTCAATCTGATTGCCATATTGGTCACGCATGGTCCCGTCCTGGTTTACCGTGTTCGTGGATACCTGCGCGCTTGCGGCGAGCACCCCTAGGACGGATAAGAGTATATATGTCAGTAGAATTCGTCTCATAAGTGGGCGCAAAGATAATACAAAAAATTAAATCTCCCTCCCGCATGAACGTCTATCGCTAAAAATATCTACCTTTGCGCCACATTCATCTATAAGTTCTTCTGAAAAAAGCATGGAAGCATTTGTCATAGAATCCCGCGAAGCACTGCTGCTGGCCGTCACCGGCGGGCTGTTCCTCGTGCAAGTCCTCTACCAGTTGTTGCTCTACCTCCGCATTCCCCGTCACAACAGAGCCTCCGCCAGTCAGCCTCTCCCGACGGACAACGACTGCCTGCCGCTGTCCGTCATCATTTACGCTCATGAAGCCTGCGAAGACCTGAAACGCAACTTGCCGCACATTCTGATGCAGGACTACCCTGAGTTCGAGGTCATCGTTATCACCGACGGGGCCGACGATGGTACCTTGGATTACCTTACCCTGCTCCGCAAGCAGCACGCCCACCTGCGCCACAGCTTCGTGCCCGACTCCTCACGCTACATCAGCCACAAGAAGCTAGGATTGACGTTGGGCATACGCGCTGCACGACACGACTGGCTGGTCATGACTGATGCCGACTGTCGCCCGCAGGGCAACCAATGGCTACGCTTCATGGCACGCCATTTCAACACGCCTGGCACACAAATTGTATTAGGCTACAGCAGCTACGAACGAAAGAAAGGATGGTTACACAAACGCATTGCCTACGACAATCTCTTCGCCGCCATGCGCTACTTGGGATTCGCCTTGAGCGGGCATCCCTACATGGGCATCGGACGCAACCTGGCCTATCGGAAAGACTTGTATTATGCACACAAAGGATTCTCACAGCACCTCAGCCTGCTCCGAGGCGATGATGACCTCTTCGTCAACCGAGTGGCTAACGGAGAAAACACGCAGGTGGAGACACAAGCCGAAGCCGTTGTGCTGCGCTGCGCATGCACACGTGCCAAGGATTGGCGGGAAGAAAAGATAGGATATACGTCCACCGCACGACTCTACCGCGGCATGCAACGCTACGGAGCAGGACTGGAGACGCTAACTCGCCTGCTCTTCCACGCAGCCTGGCTGACGACGGCTGCCGTATGCGCCTTGCACGGTCATTGGTTGGGCATGGGCTGTGCGATGATGGCCTTCCTGCTGAGACTCTTGCTGCAAATGTGGGTGGTTAACCGAAATGCGAAGACACTAGGTGAATCGCGGAGATACTACCTCACCTTGCCGATGTTCGACATCCTACAGCCACTCCAATCCTTGCGCTGGAAGCTCACGTGCCTCCTCCGCAAGAAGAGCGAGTTTCTCCGCAGATAAAAATACTATGCTCACTCGTAACGAATGGAATCCGCCGGACGGACATAGGCAATCAAACAGGACGGACCTACCAGGATCAGCACAGAAAGGATCAAGGTGCCGACGTTCAACAAAAGCCAGTAGACAGGATGAATCACCATGGGTACCGTGTCCATATAGTAGGTTTCTGCATCCAAGGTAAAAATGCCCGTCGCCTGCTGAACGAGACAAATCCCGATGCCGACAACATTGCCCCACAACATCCCCCGCCCAATGAGGAAGGCGGAAAACCAAAGGAAAACCCGCTGGATGGTGGAATTGTCTGCACCGAGTGCTTTCAGCGTGCCAATCATCGGCGTACGTTCGATAATAAGGATGATCAATCCCGAAATTATCGTGAAGCCCGCCACACCCATCATCAGCACGAGAATGACCCAAATATTGACATCGAGTATGTCTAACCAAGAGAAAATAGCGGGATAGAGCAACTCAACATTACGAACGGAATATCCCGCACCATACGCATCGGTACGACCTTCCAGCAGAGAGCTAATCTCCCACGTGGCATCATCCAAAGCAACGTAATCATCAAGAATCACCTCCAAACCACCTACCTGATCCACATCCCATCGGTTCAAACGGTTTACCGTGTACAGGTCGGTGAAGAGGAATAGGTCGTCATACTCCGAAAAGTTGGTGCGATAAATGCCTACTACCTTCAGGCGGCGGGCACGCACCTCATCTTCAATATAATAGGTATCCAGCTTATCGCCCAGCTCCAGCTTCAGTTTCTCGGCCAACGCCTGCGAGACGACTACGCTCTGAGAAGACGAATCGCTGCTAAAGGCGGGAAGCTGTCCGGCAATCAAGCTGTGATGGAGAAAACAAGTGTCATAATCCGCTCCTACCCCCTTCAACACCATGCCTTGGAAAGCATCCGCCGTCTTCACCAATCCGGGTTTGTAGGCGAATCGCTGCACGTGCTTTACACGAGGCAATCCCACCAACTGGTCTACCAGCGCATCATTCACCCCGACAGGCAACGCCTCGTAAGGCTGCATCTGTTGGCGGTTGACCACCTGGATATGCCCCCCCATCCCCACGATTTTGTCGCGTACCTCGCTCTTGAATCCTACCACCACGGAAATGGCAATGAGCATCACCGCCAAACCCACGGCAATGCCAAGCTTAGCGATCAGCACCGCAGGGCGCGACACACGCCGCTCACCTTGTTCCCTGCGATAGAGACGACGGGCAATGAAAAGAGACAGAGACATTTCAAATCAGTTCACTCCACACGTCCGGGATACGCTTCCAAAGCCTTTTGCAGGACGAAAAGTGCCCGCGTAAGGTCTTCTTTCTTCAGCGTATAGGAGATGCGGACTTCGTTGCGTCCCGATCCGGGAGTGGTGTAGAATCCCGATGCCGGTGCCATAAACACTGTCTGTCCCTCATATTGGAAGTCGGACAAGCACCACGCACAGAATTTGTCCGAATCGTCCACTGGCAACTTGGCCACCGTGTAGAACGCTCCCATCGGTATGGGCGAGTAAACACCGGGGATACGGTTCAATCCGTCAATCAGGCATTTGCGACGCTCCACATATTCGTCATACACGTCACGCATATATTCCCCATCCACATTCAAGGAAGCTTCGGCTACGATCTGGCCAATCAACGGAGGACTGAGACGGGCTTGGCAAAACTTCATCACCGCTTGTCGGATTTCCTTATTCTTCGTAATCAACGCACCAATGCGGATGCCGCACTCCGAATAACGCTTAGATACTGAGTCGATGAGCACCACGTTCTGCTCGATGCCCTCCAAGTGGCAAGCGGATATGTACGGGGAGCCGGTATAGATGAACTCCCGGTAAACCTCGTCCGAAAAAAGGAACAGGTCGTACTTCTTCACCAAATCGCGAATCTGGTTCATCTCGCGGCGGGTATAGAGGTAACCCGTCGGATTGTTGGGATTGCAAATCAGGATGGCGCGAGTACGATCATTGATCAGTTCCTCGAACTTCTCCACCTTAGGCAGGGAGAAACCTTCGTCAATGGTCGTCGTAACTGTACGGATACGCGCTCCCGCCGAAATGGCGAACGCCATGTAGTTGGCATACGCAGGCTCCGGCACGATAATTTCATCGCCGGGATTCAAACACGCTAAAAACGAAAACAGCACTGCCTCTGATCCGCCCGCCGTGATAATGATGTCATCAGCCGTCAAGTGGATATTATATTTCTCGTAATACCCCACCAATTTCTCCCGGTAGCTGCGAAACCCGTCACTTGGACTATACTCCAACACCTTGCGATCCACATTGCGGATGGCATCCAGCGCCACCTGAGGTGTAGGCAAGTCAGGCTGTCCGATGTTCAGATGAAACACGTGCACCCCCCTTTGTTTAGCTGCATCGGCCAAGGGAGCCAGTTTGCGGATAGGCGAAGCGGGCATCTCAGTCCCGCGAATGGATATTGTAGGCATTCCTTTCTATATGTATTTATGTATTCTGGTTTTTTGAGCGACAAAGGTACACATTTATTTGATTCAGTCACTCCCAAAATCCTTTCGCATTACAAAAAAACTAAAATCAATCAAAAACGCCATGCCATATCCACACAATAGGCTAACTTTACAGCACCAAACTCATCTAAACAATCAAAACACTATGATAGTTAACCTCATTACCTTCGCCTCCATGTTGCACAACCAAGCCACTGTGCGCAGTTGTCACGAGATTCTGTTGGCTGAACTGGAGAAATACTTCACCGTCAACTTCATCGACTACCACGAAATGGACCGACTGACGGCCGATGACTTCAGTTTGCTATTCATCGCCACAGGCGGTGTGGAGCGACTAGTCATCCAGCACTTCGACCATCTGCCCCGCCCTGCTATCTTGCTGGCCGATGGCATGCAAAACTCCCTTGCCTCTGCCTTGGAAATATCCGCTTGGTTGCATGGCCGCGGCATCAAAACCGAAATCCTACACGGCGAACTGCCCGAGGTAATTAAGCGCATCTTCGTGCTGCACAGCAACTTCAAGGCGCAACGCAAACTCTGGGGATCGCGCATCGGCGTGATGGGCACACCGTCCGCATGGCTCATTGCCAGCGATGTAGATTACTTGCTCAGCAAACGCCGCTGGGGCATCGAGTACATCGACATCCCCTTGGATAGGATTTATGACAAATTCCACCATGTGACGGATGATGAAGTGGGCGATGCCTGCGCCGGGTTGGCCGAAAAAGCGTTGGCTTGCCGGGAAGCCACGCCAGAGGATATGCTGAAAGCAATGCGCCTCTACCGCGCCATCCGTCAGATTGTCGAAGAGGAACATCTGGATGCCCTCACGCTGAGTTGCTTCCGGCTGGTAGACCAAATCGGGACCACTGGTTGCCTGGCCTTGGCGCTACTGAACGACGAAGGAATCATCGCAGGGTGCGAAGGCGACCTCCAATCCGTCTTCACCATGCTTGCCACCCGAGTACTGATCGGAAAATCCTCTTTCATGGCCAATCCGTCCATGATTAATGCACGCACCAACGAGGTGGTGTTCTCACACTGTACCATCGGCCTGCGCCAAACAGAACGGTTCATCCTCCGCAGCCATTTCGAGACACAGAAAGGCATCGGCATACAAGGTCTTGCTCCAACAGGAGACGTCACGCTTGTGAAATGTGGCGGCGAATGCTTGGACGAGTACTACCTCACCACAGGCACCTTGACCGAAAACACCAACTATATAAATATGTGTCGCACCCAGATCCGCATCCACATGGATACTCCCGCCGATTATTTCCTGAAGAATCCACTGGGCAACCACCACATCATCCTCCACGGTAATTACCAATTGATGATGAACGAATTCTTCCAAGTCAATGGATGCAAGAGAATTGTATAATTACAATCCGCCCGCTCTATCCGACAAGGAAGGAACGCCTGCTCAGAAAAAAACCTTGCTGGTAATCAGCAAGGTTTGTGGAGCTGGAGGGAATCGAACCCTCGTCCAAACGAGGAAATCATAAGTTTTCTACATGCTTATCTTTGCCTAAGTTTTCGTGCTGCAGCAGAACCAAAGCCATCAACCGCAACCTTATCCTCTAAAAACTTCATCTACGCCGCGAGGCCGACGTAAACTATCTCCGATGTAGCTGCACCACTTGACCGGAATGCTTCGGAGCAACAGCTTCCGAGTGATGTCCCGTCCCAGCACCTTGTGCCGGGATTAAGCGTCGATCTACTATGCTTCAATCACGCAGCGAGAGCGTAGTTGTTTTCGCCAGATAAATTTTCGAGGACTGAGATTTAAGTGCCAATCAACGAAGCACTGCATGCTTACCTACCATTTCTTCCCGCTGTCAAATCCAGTCAACCCCATGACGATCATTCACAACGAAATGATATCTTTCTATTTTGGCGCAAAAATAAGCATTATTTTCCACATCAACCAATCATTCGCTGTCTTTTTTGCATTTGACGCACAAAAAAACTTCAGAGAATTACACATTCTCCCACTTCCGTTAATAAAGACTAAAACAATTCCTCCACTTAACGGAAGTTGATTAACTTTGTTCCTGCTAATGATGCAATTTATAAACTACTATAGTAATATGAAAAGGAACCTGATACTTGCAGCAGCTCTGCTCGCCACACTCACTGCAACTGCACAAACAGAAGTCACCGTTGGTGTCATGCGGGGAAAAGAATATGGCGTCACTTACATGCTGCCCAAAACTGAACTGGAAATCGTCATGCAGATCACCCGCCATACGTATACCCCCGGAGCATTCTGCCAATATGCCGGGCGCTACTTGCAGCAGAACCAAGTTTCGACAAAGCCGGAGGAACATTGGACGCTGGACAATATCCGGCTGCAAACCGTCGGCATCCCGGACAGAGACAAAGTCTACTTTGTCAAACTGAAAGACAAATCCGTGGCACCGCTGATGGAATTGACCGAAGACGGCATTGTGCGCTCCATCAACCTACCGTTCAGCGGCACGTCGGCCAAGCCCTCCGGAAATACCGCCTATACGCAAGAGAAAACACTACCCGACCCGAACAAATTCCTGACGGAAGAAATCTTGCTGGCCAGCTCGACGGCAAAAAAAGCAGAACTGGTAGCCAAAGAAATCTACCTCATGCGGGAAAGCCGCAACGACCTGCTACGTGGGGAGGCCGAAAACACCCCACAAGACGGCGTACAGCTCAAATTGATGCTGGATAATCTGGAGGAACAAGAACAGGCATTAACAGAAATGTTTACTGGACATATCACCAAGCAGACAAAAGAAGTCAGCATCCGAATCACCCCGGCAGAAATGAAGGACGAAGTAGCCTTCCGCTTCTCCAAAAAGTTAGGCTTGCTGGACAAAGACGATTTGGCTGGCGAACCGTATTACCTGACCATCACCAACCTCAACACCCCATCCTCGCCGGTTGCCGAAGAAACTAACGGAAAGAAAAAGGATGAGCTGGAAGGTGTAGCCTACAATATGCCCGGACGAGCAAAGATCACGCTGACGCGGGATAGTCGCCCGCTACTGGAAACGGAGACCCCGCTCACCCAATTCGGCACCATCGAATACCTGGCTCCCGTATTGTTCAACAAGAACTCCACCACAACCGTATTGTTCGACACCACGACCGGCGGCTTGCTGAAGGTGGACAGGCAATGAGGCACTTTTCCGCCCACAATGAGGCACTTTTCCCCCGGCAAAGAGGCACTTTGGCACGCTCAAATCCCTGTTTATCGCGCTCAAGTGCCTTTTGACAAATGGGAGGAATCTATGTGTTTAATTTCAACCTGCTGCATGAAATAAAGAAGAAAGTCGTATCTTTGCACCGTTCATACAACGAAATATAAATTCTAAATAAAATATGATAGAGAAAATCGAACAACTTCTGCAAGAAGTGGAAAACCTGCAAGCTTCCAATGCCGATGAATTGGAGGCATTGCGCATCAAATACCTCAGCAAAAAGGGGGCAATCAACGAGTTGATGACCGACTTCCGCAATGTTCCCGCCGACCAGAAGAAAGCCGTGGGTATGCGCCTCAACGAGCTGAAGACCAAGGCACAGGAGAAGATCGCCGCTCTCAAGGAACAATTTGCCAGCCAAGACACAGGTATGGACGAACTCGACCTGACTCGCACGGCCTACCCCATCGGCCTGGGCACACGCCACCCGCTGACGATCGTGAAGAACGAGATCATTGACATCTTTGCGCGCATGGGCTTCAACATCGCTGACGGCCCGGAAGTGGAAGACGACCTGCACGTATACACCAAGCTGAACTTTGCCGCCGACCATCCTGCCCGTGACATGCAAGACACTTTCTTCGTGGAGGTCAATCCCGGCGATGTGACCAAGAACATCATCTTGCGCTCGCACACCAGCAGTGTTCAAGTACGTGCCATGGAACATGCCCAGCCGCCCATCCGCATCATCTGCCCGGGACGCGTCTATCGCAACGAAGCCATCAGCTACCGCGCCCACTGCTTCTTCCACCAGGTAGAGGGACTCTATATAGATAAAGGTGTATCGTTCACCGACCTGAAGCAAGTGTTGTTGCTCTTCGCACAAGAGATGTTCGGCAGTAACACTAAAATCCGTCTGCGCCCATCCTACTTCCCCTTCACCGAGCCAAGCGCAGAGATGGACATCAGCTGCAACATCTGCGGCGGCAAGGGATGTCCGTTCTGCAAGCACACGGGCTGGGTGGAAATCCTGGGATGCGGCATGGTAGATCCCAACGTGCTGGACGCCTGCGGCATAGACAGCAAAATCTATAGCGGCTACGCCTTGGGCATGGGCATCGAACGCATCACTAACCTGAAATATCAGGTGAAAGACCTGCGCATGTTCTCGGAGAATGACACACGCTTCCTTCGCGAATTCGAGGCAGCGTACTAACCTATAGGATGAAGGACCAGCTCATCACTCCCAGTTATTGCTTCATCCTGGCAGCCAACTTCCTGCTATATTTTGGATTTTGGCTGATGATGCCAGTGTTGCCTTTCTACTTGGCCGAAGTATTCCAGGCAGACAAGGCAACTATTGGCATTGTGCTGTCATGCTACACCATAGCAGCCTTGTGCATCCGTCCTTTCTCGGGCTACCTGCTGGATACTTTTGCTCGTAAGCCGCTATATCTGTTTGCTTACTTCGTGTTCACGGCCATCTTCGGAGGCTACCTTGTGGCGGGCACACTGACACTGTTCATCGTGCTCCGCATCATCCATGGTCTGGCATTTGGCACAGTGACCGTAGGAGGCAATACCATTGTCATCGACATCATGCCTTCCTCACGCCGAGGCGAAGGATTAGGCTATTACGGTTTAGCCAACAACACGGCCATGTCCATCGGACCGATGGTGGGCTTGTTCATGCACGATGCCGGCACGGGGTATCCCGTCATTTTCTGCACCTCATTGGGTTCATGCCTGCTGGGGATGCTGTGCGCCTCCATCGTGAAGACTCCCTACAAGCCACCAGTCAGACGCGACCCCATTTCGCTGGATCGCTTCATCCTGCTCAAAGGGATGCCGGCAGGACTAAGCCTGCTCCTGCTCTCTATTCCTTACGGCATGACTACCAACTATGTAGCCATGTATGCCAAACAAATTGGGATGGACGTATCCACCGGATTCTTCTTCACGTTCATGGCCGTGGGGATGGCAGTATCCCGATTATTCTCAGGCAGATTGGTGGATCATGGAAAAATAACGCAGGTCATCAGCGCTGGTCTCTATCTGGTCATTGCCAGTTTTTTCCTACTGGCGGGATGCGTCTATATCATTCAGTGGGATGCAGTTTTCTGCAACACGCTGTTTTTCGCCATTGCATTGGTGCTGGGAGTGGGCTTCGGCATCATGTTTCCGGCCTACAACACCCTCTTCGTCAACCTGGCGCCCAACAAGCAGCGCGGGACAGCTACATCCACCTACCTGACTTCGTGGGATGTTGGCATCGGTATCGGAATGTTGGCAGGCGGCTACATTGCAGAAATCAGCAGCTTCGACCGGGCTTACCTGTTCGGAGCGTGCCTCACTATTGTTTCTACCCTCTACTTCCACCTGAAGGTATCTCCCCATTATCATAAGAACAAACTGAGATGAGAAGAAAAGAAAGATACGAAAACATCCTGGCTTGGTTTCGCGAGAATGTGCCTGTAGCTGAGACAGAATTGCATTACGACAATCCTTTCCAATTGCTGATAGCCGTCATCCTTTCGGCACAATGCACGGACAAGCGAGTAAATCTGGTGACTCCCGCACTCTTCAAAGCCTTCCCCACACCTGAAGATTTGGCAAGTGCCACCCCCGAAGCCGTCTTTGAATACATCCGCAGCGTATCCTATCCCAACAACAAAGCCAAACACCTGGTCGGCATGGCGCGTATGCTATTGTCCGACTTCGACGGGCAAGTGCCCGCCACAATGGATGAACTGCTGAAACTACCCGGCGTAGGACGCAAGACGGCTAATGTCATCCAATCCGTAGCCTTCAACAAGGCAGCGATGGCAGTCGATACCCATGTATTTCGCGTCAGCCACCGGTTGGGACTAGTATCCGAACAATGCACCACTCCGCTCAGCGTAGAGAAGGAATTGGTGAAGCATATTCCCGAAAGCGATATTCCCATCGCTCATCATTGGCTCATCCTGCACGGGCGCTACACCTGTCAAGCCCGTTCACCCCAATGTGACGCCTGCGGGCTCCGCTTGTGGTGCAAATATTACGAGCAGAAATACAAAGTTCGGGTAGCAACAGACAAAGAAAGTAAATAAAATAAGATTTTTTTATATTGTCAAAAGGAAATAAATGCTAACTTTGCGGCAACGAAAGATAGCTGGAACGAAAGTTACACTTTTAATCTAAAAATATAAGGTTATGACAATTGATCAATTCAACTTTGCCGGTAAAAAGGCATTCGTCCGTGTAGACTTCAATGTGCCTCTGGACGAGAACTTCAACATTACAGATGATACTCGTATGCGTGCCGCTCTCCCCACGCTGAAGAAAATTCTGGCTGATGGTGGCAGCATCATCATCGGTTCTCACTTGGGCCGTCCGAAAGGCGTGACTGAAAAATTCTCTCTGAAGCACATCCTGAAGCACCTGAACGAACTGCTGGGTGTGGAAGTGCAATTCGCCAACGATTGCATGGGCGAAGAGGCTGCTGTCAAAGCTGCCGCTCTGAAGCCGGGCGAAGTGTTGCTGCTGGAAAACCTCCGTTTCTATGCCGAAGAAGAAGGCAAACCCCGTGGTTTGGCTGACGACGCTACCGATGAGGAAAAAGCCGCAGCAAAGAAAGCTGTGAAGGAAAGCCAGAAAGAATTCACCAAAAAGTTGGCCTCGTATGCAGATTGCTATGTAAACGATGCCTTCGGTACAGCCCACCGCGCACACGCTTCTACAGCTCTTATCGCTAAGTACTTTGACAAGGATAACAAGATGTTCGGTTATCTGATGGAGAAGGAAGTGAAAGCTGTAGACAAGGTGCTGAATGACATTCACCGTCCTTTCACTGCCATTATGGGTGGTTCGAAGGTTTCTTCCAAGATCGAAATCATCGAAAACCTGTTGAACAAGGTGGACAACCTGATCATCGCAGGCGGCATGACCTACACGTTCACCAAAGCCATGGGTGGCAAGATCGGCCTCTCCATCTGCGAGGATGACAAACTGGATCTGGCTCTCGACCTGATGAAGAAAGCCAAAGACAAAGGTGTTAATCTGGTATTGGCCGTAGACGCCAAAATTGCCGACTCTTTCTCAAATGATGCCAACACGAAGTTCTGTGACGTCAACGATATACCTGATGGATGGGAAGGTCTCGACATAGGTCCGAAGACAGAAGAACTCTTCGCTAATGTCATCAAAGGATCCAAGACTATCTTGTGGAATGGCCCGACGGGAGTATTTGAATTTGACAACTTCACTCATGGCTCTCGCGCTGTAGCCGAAGCCATTGTGGAAGCTACAAAGAACGGTGCCTTCTCCTTGGTAGGCGGCGGTGACTCCGTAGCTTGTGTCAACAAATTCGGCTTGGCTAAAGAAGTATCTTATGTATCCACAGGTGGCGGCGCATTGCTGGAGGCTATCGAAGGCAAAGTGCTCCCGGGTATCGCAGCTATCAACGAATAAGCATTGCTATCATTTAACCCAAAGGCAATCCGACGCGAAGTGCGGGTTGCCTTTGTTTTTATGCCCTATAATATGAAAAGAAAACTTATCCCCCTCCTGCTATGCCTGCTCATAGCAGTTCCTTTCTACGCACAAGAGAAGAAAAACAACCTGAACAATGTAGTCAATACCCTGAAGGAACGATTGACAGTGGAGGGTTATGCCCAAATAGCTTACACCTATGATGATACGGAAGGAGCCCGAGCAAACACGTTTGAAGTGAAGCGAGCCATACTAATGCTTCGAGGCAAAATCACGGATCGTTGGTCGTGCTACTTTTCCTACAACTTTGCCAATACCAGCCGCATACTGGAAGTCTACACGGAGTATAAGTTCCTGCCAGAACTGAGTATACGATTGGGTGAATTCAAGACTATGTTTACTTTTGAGAACCCCATGTCGCCTTGCAACGTAGAACTGATCAACGTCTATTCGCAGGCAACCAACTACCTGGCAGGCTATGACAGCAGCGACCCTCTATATGGAGGCAATGCAGGCCGTGACATTGGACTGATGATCTACGGAGACCTGTTCGGGAAACTGTTCAACTACAAGCTGGCGGTAATGAACGGCCAAGGAATCAACAAAAAGGATGGCAATAACCAAAAGGACATCGTCGGCACACTCATCGCCAATCCCACTCCCTGGTTGGCCATTGGCGGAACTTTTGTCAAAGGCAAAGGCCATGCTGTAGGGACATCGGCTGTCAACCCGGACATCAAGGTAGGTGACAATTACACCCGCAACAGATGGTCGGCAGGAGCTATGCTAAAATTTCGTCCGGTGGATATACGCACAGAATTCCTGCACGGTAAGGACGGAAATGTACGTAGCAACGGTTACTACGCCGTAGCCTCTGTACACGTTCTGCCCAAGTTTGACGTTATAGCCGCCGTGGACTACTTCGACCGCAACCAGATGATGAAGGACCGTCAGACCAACTACGTGGCCGGCGTGCAATGGTGGTTCTACCCCAAATGCCGTCTGCAACTGCAATATACCTACCGCGACCCGCACCTGCGCGAATCCTCCAATCTGTTGCAAACCCAAATACAAGTAAGATTCTGACATCCATCCTGATTTCCTCCCCTATGAACGTAAATAACATCAACCAGATGCACGGCAGTATCGTCAACCTGCTGCAACAGAGTCGGCTAAAAGAAGCTCAGACGCAAGCCGAAGCCCTAGTGAACTTATGCAGTTACTGGACTCTGACTAATCAACTGGAACAGAACCGGACCTCCTACAACTACATGCTGGACTATATGCGCCAAGGCATTAGCGATCCACAGCGAGAGAACCTCTACCTGCGTCTGCGCACAGACTTGTGGGAAATCGCCGATCGGGCACGCATTCTGCTACTGGACAAAGTCTCGTCTCACTACTACCACGAGACAAGACGGACACAAGCACTCTTGCCGCCCGAGCCCAACCTGAAAGAGCAGCTGGCCGAACTGGAAAGCATAGTCGACGACATCGACCTCTGCCAACTGCCCCCACACAACAACGTCATCCCCGATGACCTGCGCAGACGACATGAAGCTGCATCGCGCCGTCTATTCATCAACGTCTGGACAAGCGACCCGTGGACCGACGAACAGGTGGATCAAGCCGACTTGTGGCTAGAATCGAACATCGTGGCCACCCACGACATCAGCCTACTGGTGAGCGCAGTAAGCATGAGCCTGCTCCAGTGGTTTGACCCTAAAAAGATGCAATGGTTGCTGCGAGCCAGCGTATCATTCGAGGTTGAATATTGCGAGCGTGCCCTCGTTGGCGTAGCCTTGGCCTTGCTGCAACATGGCGACCGGGTATACCTATACCCAGACCTGACGGAAACCATCCGCAAACACGCCGCCGAATACGGGTTAGGAAAGCGGCTGAATACCGTTTACCTCCAACTGCTACGTTGCCGCGAAACGGACAGCATCAACCGCAAGATGCAGGAGGAAATCTTGCCCACCATGCTACAGAATAAAGACCTCTTCCGCAAACTCAAGCAAAGCCTGGAGGATGAGTATGAAGGCGATGTCCCTGACTGGGCTGAAGCCTTGGACCGCTTGGGACTGAACGATAAGATCCGTGAGATGAACGACCTGCAAATGCAAGGGAAAGACATCTACATGAGTACCTTTGCCCCTCTGAAGTCCCATCCGTTTTTCAACGACTTACCCAACTGGTTCCGCCCCTTCGACTTGGAGCACTCAGCCATCCCCGCCGAATTACGCCAAAGCGGGACGTTCCAAAAGAAGCTCAGCTTATTCTTCGAGGTAGGCGCTCTCTGCGACAGTGACAAGTATTCGTTGACCTTCATGCTGCAACACTTGCCTCAGGCACAACGGGACCTAATGTTTGCTCAGCTGAGCCAGGAAGCTTTGGACGGGCTGGAAGACAACGAACATCTGGACAAACTGCGCCGCTTCGCCTGCCAGCCTCAAACCATCAGCAACCGCTACCTGCAAGATCTCTACCGTTTCTTCAAAATCAGCCGCTACAAGGGACAGTTCGCCGACCCCTTCCGCGAAAGCATCGACCTCTATGCCAACCCTGTGCTGAGAATTGTCCTGAACCGTCCTGAGCTGAAGCGGGAGATTGCCGACCTCTTCCTCAGCGAACAGCGATGGAAGGAAGCAGGCGACATCTACAAAGACCTGACCAACACGCTGCCCCCATCGAACGAAGACTACGAAAAAGCGGGATTCTGCCTGCAAAAGCAGAAGTACTATGGACAGGCTCTCAGGTACTACGAGAAAGCCGACCTTCTGGCCCATGGCAATGCTTGGATCCTGCGCCACTTAGGCACCTGCTGCCGCATGACGGAAAGATACAAAGAAGCACTGGCCTACTACGAGCAGGCGGACGCGATACAACCCGGCAACCGGGGCGTGCTCTACCAGATAGCCAACTGCCTGGCAGACCTGGAGGAATACAAAGAGGCGATGGACCGCTACTTCCGCCTGGACCTGGCAGAGGAGCACAGCATCCGCGCCTGGCGGGGCATCGCCTGGTGCGCCTTCAAACTGGAACGATGGGACACGGCAGCCAAATACTACGACCGCATCCCCGACAAAGAGAAGACCGCCAGGGACTGGCTGAATGCGGGTCACGTAGCCCTCGTGTCGGACATTCCGGCAAATGCCATATTGCTCTACCGGCATGCCGCAGACAAATTCGGCGACCGAACTGAATTCCGCGAAGCACTGCTGGACGACCTTACAGAACTGGAAAGCTACGGCGTGACCTACAACGACCTGCTGCTCATCGCCGACGAGGCGCTCTGACCCTGCGCCGATGCCCGCTCTTGCTACAAGGCGGGCATCTTCTTCAATTCCCTGTACAACCGTTGCACGGGCAGACCCATGATATTGAAGTAGCTGCCCGCGATGTGTTCCACCCCCACGTAGCCAATCCACTCCTGCACGCCGTAGGCCCCGGCTTTGTCAAAGGGGCGGTAACGGTCCACATACCATGTGATTTCCTCCTCATCCAGCGAACAGAACCTCACTTCGGTACGGGCCGTGAAGGTGTGTTGCCAACGGATAGTGGTTAGACATACACCAGTATAGACCTCGTGTGTTCGCCCGGACAGAAGTCCCAGCATCCTGAGGGCATCGTCCCGGTCCACAGGCTTGCCCAGCACGGTACCTCCCAACCAGACTATGGTGTCCGCCGTGATCAGCAATTCATCCGCGCTAAGGGACGGGCGATAGGCTTCCGCTTTCTCACGAGCGATGTACATCGGGATGTCGCCACCGGTCAGCTCCGGAGGAAACGACTCGTCCACATCAGGCAAGACGCGCGTTTCATACTCCAACCCCAGTCCCGCCAAGAGTTCCTTGCGGCGGGGCGACTGGCTCGCAAGGACGATTCGATAGTTTTTCAAATTGTCAAGCATAGGTATCTAAACTAATAATCAATATCCTTTCTGACGCATCAGCCCAGCCTCATCCATATACCATACGGCACCAGCCCGGGAATCATTCCGTACCATTCCCGGAATAGTTCCGTACCATTCCCGGAATCATTCCGTACCATTCCCGGAACACACGGGGCAAGTCCCAGCCGACACATGCTTGGATTGCCAATATCATTATGATGCGTCAACCCTGACGGCATGATTCTTGGATTGGCTACCAACGCAGTTCCTCCTCGTCCGAAGGCCAATGGCCCTGTGCACGGAGCACCTGCTCGATGAGGTCGCGGGCACATCCGTGACCGCCATCCGCGTGCGAAATATATCTACATACGCGCTTCACGTCGGGCACCGCGTCACGGGGACAACAGGGCAGACCGCAGCGCCGGAGCACGGGGATGTCCGGCAAGTCATCGCCCATATAGGCTACCTCGTCCTCGCTCAGCTCATGACGCTGAAGGAAGTCACGGTAGTCCCCGAGCTTCACGGACGAACCCAAGTAAACATCCCTCGAGTCGAAACCGAGGGTATGGAAACGCTGCCGGAGAGCTTCTCCCCGCCCCCCGCTCAGGATGCCCACATGCAGCTGCCTGAGCAGGGCCAGTTGCAGGGCATAGCCATCCTTGACATTGACCGTGCGGAGAGGCCCGCCGTCGGGAGCCATGGGGACAACGGAGGCGGAGAGAACCCCGTCCACGTCAAACAAGAGGGCGCGGACACGGCAGAGGTCATAATTGATGGTGCTCATGGCCGCCCTCCTTCAATCCCCCGGGACAACAACGTATATACCTGAGAGAGATAAGGTTCATTGGCCAGAAGCCGCAGGTGCTCGTCCATGACACTATGGTCGCCACGCGCGGCAGGCCCCGTCTGCGCTTCGCGCGGGGGCAACTCGTGTACCTTGCGTGCGGTCTCGTCTATCAAAGGCAAGAGCGCGTCGAAGGGCAAGTCGTGACGCACCAGCAAGTCGGACGCCAGTGTGTAAAGGTGGTTAGCAAAATTACAGGCCAATACCGCACCCAAGTGCAGGTAACGCCGTTGCTCCGACGTAGCTTCGTAGACCTTCGTACTGAGGGCAGCTGCTACGGCATGGAGCAAGTCGGCGCATTCGCGGTCGCATCCCTCGATAAAGATGGGAACTTGACGGAAATCCACCTCCCGCCGTTTGCTAAAAGTCTGCATGGGGTAAAACACACCGTACCGGCCTGCATGTCCGGCCCAGACCTCCATGGGCACACTGCCAGCGGTATGTACCCACAATGCATTCTCGCGCCCTGCGATCATCTGCGGTATGAGCCGGATGAGGGCATCATCGGTCAAGGCCACCATGAAGAGGCGGGCTTGGGGAGTCAAAGCTTCCAAGTCGGTAACCGGGTCGGCCTCTACCTCTTGAGCTAATGCACGAGCCGCCTCAGGCGTGCGGCTGTAGACTTGCAGAATGCGGAATCCCTTACGGTAGAAGGCGCGGGCCAGATGTGTCCCGACATTGCCTGCGCCTACTATCACGATGGAAGTGTCTTCTATACTGCGTTTCACGGCTCACCTCCTTCTGTCCAAGCGTTCAGGTGCACCTTCTCCCATTGGAGGTTGTCCTCATTGAAGGGCCTGCGCTGCATCCCCTTGTGACCGATGGCGATGATACAGAGCACTTGGAGAGGAAGCGGCAGGCTGAGCACTTCGTGCACATAGTCATTGGAGGACTGTCCCGAGGCGGTGAAACGCTCGCGTACCTGCACCCAACAGCTACCCAAGTCCAAATCTTCGGCTTGCAATTGCAAGTAAGCTGCAGCGATGGCGCCATCCTCTATCCATACATCGCTGGCCAGTGGATCGGCTGCCACCACTATGGCCAGGGCGGCATCTGCTATGAACTGCGAAGCCTGCGCCTTGCAGAGGGAGAGTTTGCGCAAAAGCTCTTTATCATCCACCACAATAAACTGCCACGGGTTACTCCGCTTCGACGAAGGAGCCATCAGTGCAGCCCGCATTAAAGCGACCACCTGCTCTTGGGTCAGCTCCTCGCCGGTGTATTGCCGCATGCTACGGCGTAGTTTGATAAGTTGACTGAAACTTTCCATTTCTTTCTTGGAGATAAAATTGGATGCAAAGATAATGAAAGTCATGGATTATTCCTATATTTGTGCCCGATGCCTTTACTTGTCACCTTATATCAAGCCAAGAGCCAGATCCCCGACTTGCCCGGGACCGATCTCTTCCATTCCACTGAGCTGTTCCGCCTGTACGAGGCCACGCCCGGATACAATCCCCTGTTGATCGTGGCCCACGAAGACGGATGCATCAGAGGGAAGCTATTAGGCGTCATCCGCCGAAGTGTCCGGCTCACTCCCCCTGCCCTCATCCAACGCTGCGAAGTCTATGGCACAGGCGAATACTTTTGCACTTCTGATGAACGGGAATCTGTCTTTGAAGCTCTCCTGTCCCGGCTCACGAAGGAGGCAGCGCGCCGGTCTTTCCTCATCGAATTCCGCAATTTGGACGATGCAAAATTCGGTTACCGCTTCTTCCGCCAGCAAGGCTATTTCCCTATTAACTGGCTGAGGGTGCGCAATTCCCTCCATGCGCCTCAGTTGCCTGAGAAGCGGTTTAGTCCGTCTCGCCTGCGCCAAATCCGCAAAGGGCTGAAGAACGGAGCCGAAGTGCGCGAGACGCACGACCCTACCGAAATACAATCCTTTGCCCGGATGCTGCACCGAGTTTACTCCTTCAAGGTGCGACGCCACTTCCCCAGCATGCGCTTTTTCCGCGAGATGGAACGCTGGCTCACCGATGGCGAACATAGCCGGATCTTCATTGTCACCTATCGCGGACGTATCATAGGGGGCAGCGCCTGCATCTACTCCGGTACCAACGCCTACCTGTGGTTTTCTGGCGGAATGCGCAAGACGTATGCCCTACAGTATCCGGGGATACTGGCCGTGTGGTATGCACTGGTAGATGCCAAGCGACGTGGATACCGCCACTTGGAATTTATGGATGTAGGGCTTCCTTTCCACCATCACGGCTACCGGGAATTTGTCTTACGCTTTGGAGGCAGACAAATCAGTACGCGTCGCTGGTTCCGCCTGAAGTGGCAGTGGCTCAACAGGTTGCTCAGCTGGCTCTACCAATAAGGAAAGAACAACCCGTTCAGCGGTTGAACAGCTCAAAGGTGAATTTACACCCGATCTCCTGATATTTCCAATTGGCAAAGCTGACAAACACCCCGAAGTCGAACACATGCGTGCCGATGCCATAGCCAGCCTCAAGATAAGGCTTCAGGTGGGGCATGGCCAAAGCGTTAAGATAGATGCGCTCATTCAAGACATACTGCGTATATTTCATCAGATGTGGAAGTATGAGGAAAGGCGCCTCATACATGATGTGGCCACGCACATATTCGCGCGAAGCATTATACCACCGCCCGTCAAGCAACTGAAACACACCGCCTATTTCATCGTTCCAACCCACAGGCAGATTGTGGCGAGACAAGTTGGCGAAGTCCACAAAGTAAATATCGCCTTGCTTAGTGAACTTACCCCAACCCATCCTATAATATAAGGTGTGCATCGGACGCAAGGCTATTTTGTGCTGGTAATCCACCTCGATGCGTTCGTATGACCCGGAGTTTGGCAAGACACCTCCGATACCCCGCTCCCAGTCCACAGAAATGGTCGGGTAATGGGAATATAAATTTACCTTGCGTTTGCCATCCATGTAGTAATATTGTCCCGGTGTCCATTCCAAGGCGATACGTGGGGCAAAGCTGTTATAGGAATGGCGGAAGCGGTTGAGCAATTCTGGATCAAATGCGGGAATGACGGGAAATTCTGCCGGATCTTGTGCCTCGCCTACCGATTTGACCGGCGGAGTTTCCGGATAGATGAACTGGAACTTGCTCCGTTCAACCTCGGTGCGCCGATGTATAGAGAGACCTATATCCAATGTCAGACCGTTGACAATTTCCCAGGTATGACGCAGGCGGAAGTAGAAGTCCTTGAAGTAATCTAAATGAATCTGATCGAAGTCGAAGACACTATCAGGGATGGCTTTCAAATCCTCCAGAATACGACTATTGTAGATTCGATTACCATTGCCGATGTTGATGTGGAAGGAGGCACGTTTTTCGGGCAAATAGCCGAAATCTGTATCCAAGGACCAATAGAACTCCTTACGCGTGAAGTTGTAACCGACTTTAGGCACAATGCGCAGCAATCGGTCTCCCGGAAAAAGACGATTGTACTTGAACTCCTGGCGATAAGAGAAACCATTTGAACCGCTATAGCTGAGCAAGAATGGATTGACCAACGGAGAGCAACGGACGCTCCCCACCTTGTTCAACCTGAGGGTATAGTCACTGATGAGCATATCCCCCACCTGGCCCATGAACTCCAGCGACTTGCTCCGCTTGCGCTTGCGACGGGGTACGCTGTCCAAGCTTTGGTAGTAATTCCTGTACAATGCCCGCTCGTTCTCGGACAGCGGCAATGGACGAAGTGCATTGAATGTGGCGGTATCCCGCACCAAGGCATTCGTGTCACACCGCAAGACATAGGACTCCGTCAGGTCATACCGGTTCCGCTTCTTCCGAGGCGAGGCGACTTCGGACGAACGGGGAGTAATCTCCTTATAATCCAGCAAAGCCGTATATTTGCCTTCCAACTTGTTGCCCAACAAGCCAAAGCGCCCTTCCAAATCACAAGCAAGAGGCAGAAACTCATCTTCCCGGCCTACCTCGCCCATCTGGAGCCGAACGCGGAAAGTGAACCACTCGGAGCGACCGGAAAAGTGCATCTCGCGTATACTCCACACATTATCGCTCACGATGACATGCCCTTCCACCAGCTGGAAACTCTTGGTACGAGGAATGAAGTGAATCTTGAATGTACGGTCGTGCGGAGGTCCGCCTATGGAGTCCAGCCGATAGCGGTAGTAGTTGGGCGCATTGAGTGCCAAGGGGGAAATCAGCTTGTCATTAAGGAGCGTGTTGGAATAAACATTGACGTGGAAATATTCTGGCAAACGGTGATCCATCTCCCAAAAGTCAGAAGAAGTGCCTATTGTAGCCATGATGCGCTGGTCATACGTGTCCGGAGCGGTGTAGTTCAACTCTCCATACGTTTCCATCATATACTCCCGCACGCCTTTCCTTAGACGGAATATGTCTGGCCAGAAACGCAACAAAAAGTTCTGCTTAAGGATGTCAATACGGCCTTTGATGTAGAGGTTCGCTTTATAGGAAGAAACAGCCTCTTCGTACATCGGCGCAAAGAAGATGACACGCGACATCAATGAATCAGCCTTCAGTTCCTGCACATCTGTAGGCAAGACGGCTTGACGCTTCTTGGCACACAGGGTGACAGGCAACAGGAGGCACACCCACAAAATTATGTATAATGAATGTCTCAATTTCTTCCGCTTTCCGATCCAAACATCGGGGGCAAATATACGGATAATCTGTAGAAAGACATGACTTTTAACCCGATTTTGAATTTCAAAAGAATGATCAGAGCAAAAAAACACCTCCCCGTAGAAGGTTGACTTGCCTTCCCGAGGAGATGCCCGTCTCTTTGCGAGGATTTTCCCGCCTCTCTGCGAGGAGAATCCCCATCATATCTTATTGATGTACAATCAAGGCAGAACGCTGAGCAACGCTCACCTGTCCACCCTGCATAGTGCCCAGACCTTTCTCAGGATTGATTTTACCGTCCCGACACACCACTTGCCAGGTACCTTCGGGCAAGTCAATGTGCGTAGCCTGGTCGCGTGCGTTAAGGATGACCGTGATGTCCTTCCACGTGTCACCCGCAGGCTGTCCCTTCAGACGGAAGGCCACCACGTTATCTTCTGTACCGGACAGGAACTCCAGATGCTCTCTGACCTGATCTGCATCACCCAAGCGGAAAGCGGGATGGGCGCGGCGCATGGCAATGAGGCCACTCACATAGTCGAACACGTCCCGGTTCTCCTTCTTCAACGCCCAACGGATGGTGTTGATGCTGTCGGGGCTATTGAAGGAGTTGTGTACGCCCTGCTTATCGCGCATCACCTCGTCTCCTGCAAAGATAAAAGGCACGCCTTGCGAGGTGAGGACTGCTGTCTCGGCCAGCTTGTGCAAAGCCTTGCGCACGCCTGCGGACGCATCAGGCAGCGTAGCCTTCAACCTGTCGGCCAAGCACATGTCGTCATGGCAACTCACATAGCTAATGAATTGAGTAGGCTGCAATGCCCAGAATTTGGGCACACGATGTACCTCGCCCGCATTGACTTGGGAATGCTCCACGCCTCCTGCAATACCAAAACGTATTCCTGCCTCGTGTCCCTTCAATCCGGCAAGGAAAGCGCCTTGCGCGTCATTCCCGAAGGGTCCACGGAGACTATCGCGGTACTCATCGCTAAAGGCAGCTATGCGCACGAGGCAATCGATATTGTTCTTCATCGCCAAGGAGTCAGCGGGAAGCTGAGGAGCACCAGCAGCCCAACCTTCGCCATAGATATAAATAGTTGGGTCTATCTCGTCCAACGCCTGGCGGATGGCACGCATCGTCTCCAAGTCATGGATCCCCATCAGGTCAAAGCGGAAGCCATCCACATGATACTCGTTCACCCAGTATTTCACGCTCTCCACCATATAACGACGCATCATAGCACGCTCGGAAGCAGTCTCATTGCCGCATCCCGAAGCATCAGCAAAACTTCCATCAGGCTTCTGACGGTAGAAGTATCCCGGCACGGTACGTTCGAAGTTGCTCCCTTCGGTCACGGCCGTATGATTATACACCACGTCCATCACCACGCGGATGCCCGCCTGGTGCAGCGCCATCACCATCTGCTTGAACTCGCAGATGCGCGTGGCCGGATCGTAAGGATTGGTCGAATAAGAGCCTTCGGGTGCGTTATAGTTCTTCGGATCATATCCCCAGTTGTATTGAGGCTGGTCGAGCTTGGTTTCATCCACAGAGGAATAATCGAACGAGGGAAGAATGTGGACATGCGTCACGCCCAACTCTTTCAGGTGGTCGATACCCGTTTTTTGCCCGCTGGCCGATTTTGTTCCTTCCTCGGTCAATGCCAAAAACTTGCCCCGGTGTGCGATGCCAGAAAGAGAATCAATGGAGAAATCCCGGTGGTGCATCTCGTAAAGGACAATGTCCGCAAAGCTCTCCAATGCAGGACGGGCATCCGATGCCCATCCTTCGGGATCGGTGGTATCCAGATCGAGGATAGCCGCCCGGTCACCATTGACCCCGACGGCTTTGGCCCACACGCCGGGAGTATCGCCCAGCCAAGCTCCATCCACCTTCACGTCGAAGGTATAGAACTGTCCGTTCAAATCTCCCCCGACTTCAGTGCGCCACATTCCGCCATCACTTTCCGTCATGGAAAGTACTTGGGTGGGTTCGCCTCCCAGACCTTCAGCATAGAGCTTCAAGCTAACCTCTTCAGCCGTAGGCGCCCACAACGCGAACTTGGTGCCCGCAGGAGCATACGTCATTTCTTCCCAATCGCCTTCAGGCATGGGATACTTGTCATACATGTCTCGGGATTCCTGCACGTTTTGGCATCCCATCACCGACAATGCCGGTAGAATCAACAAGTGTTTCAACTTCATGGAACAAACATTTAGATGTTATAGATAAAAATAATGAGTTTTGCTACAAAGATATACCGTTTAAGCGGCATTTCCTCGGAAATAGAAAGAAAATAGAGAAGATAAATCATATATTTCATTGAAAATCAATACAAAAAGTAGATTCATCCGCCTCGATTATAGAAATTCATACAATCTTTGTACCGTTCTTTTTCCATATCCGCACCTCCGTACTAAAGTCAACGGCTCCCCTACAATCCATTTACATTCTCAATCTGCACAACACGTTCCAGAAGTATCTACAGGGCAGATTTTAGGCTATATTGATTTATATTTTCATTCTTTGGGCAAGTGTTTCCCTTTTCTCTCGCTACATTTGCGTCACGATATATGTGAAATTACTAATACCGAAACAACTTATGACAATTACCTTCAGAATTCAGTATCACACCACGTGGGGCGAAAGTCTGCGTGTCCTCATCCAAGAAGGACCCGAAGTCGAATTGTCCACCACCGATGGTAATCAATGGCAAGGCCAGACGCATTTCATGTCGGCCAATCCCAGTACACCCGTTTCCTATCGCTACGCCGTCTACCGGGACGGACATCCCGTGCGCATAGAGTTCGGAACGATGCCCCACACGCTCTGCCCGACAGCAGACGAAGAGCGACATTATCTCCTGCAAGACGCTTGGCGGGATCTACCCGCAGCTTCCTACAGATTTAGTTCTGCCTTTTGCCCCACCACAGACGATGGAGTAGCAGGAGAAATGCTCTCCCAGCCCGCAGGCGACACGTGCATCGTCTTCCGCGTCTTATGCCCATCAGGAGGTGCAAAACGCCGCATATTAGCACTATCAGGCAATTGCAGAGCGTTGGGAGAGTGGGGAAAACACGCCCCGCTCCGAATGTACGAAGTATGCCCCAACATCTGGCAGCTGGCCGTAGACGCCTCCGTCCTGCCTCCCTCTTTCCAATATAAATATGTGACGCTCGCTGAGGATGGGCAGGGTATCAGCGAATGGGAATCGAGTGATAACCGTTTCCTCGCTCCACCTGCGCTCCAACCGGGCGAGACATACGTAGGCGTAGAGGAAGAAGCCTTCTTCGCCAGCGAGCAATACAAGGTGGCCGGAAGTGCCATCCCCGTCTTCTCCCTCCGCTCTGAGGGGAGCTATGGCGTAGGCGACTTCGGCGACCTGAAAGCATTCATTCGCTGGGCGGCCGACACACACCAGCGCGCCGTACAGGTGCTCCCCATCAACGACACCACGATGACCCATACGTGGACGGACTCGTACCCCTACAGTTCCATCTCCATCTATGCCTTCCACCCGATGTACGTGGACTTGCGTCAACTCCCACCACTGCACGATCCCGATGCCACCATCGCCTTCGAGCAAAAGCGGAAAGCACTGAATAACCTCCCCCAAGTGGATTATGAAGAGGTGAACCACTGGAAACGCGCCTACCTGAAGGCCATCTTCCAACAAGAACAAGCGGCCGTGCTCGCCTCCGAAAGCTACCAGACTTTCTACCGTGAGAACGCCGAATGGCTACGCCCCTATGCCGCCTTCTGCTACCTACGCGACCGCTTTCACACGCCCGACTTCCAACAATGGGGCGAATATGCCACCTACCGCCCAGAGGTGGCCGTTCAACTCTGCGCCCCGGAAAGCGAAGCCTACACCGAGACTGCTTATCACTGCTTCGTGCAATACCTGCTCCACATCCAGTTGCTGGATGCCTGCAACTACGGGCGCGAACGAGGTGTCATCGTCAAAGGAGACATCCCCATCGGAATCAGCCGCACAAGCGTGGAGGCGTGGGTTGAACCATACTACTTCAACATGAACGGACAAGCCGGAGCTCCTCCCGACGCTTTCTCCACCAAGGGACAGAACTGGGGCTTGCCGACCTATAATTGGAAAGTGATGGAGGAAGATGGTTACCAATGGTGGCAACGTCGCTTCCGCAAGATGGCCGATTACTTCTCAGCCTACCGCATTGACCATATTCTCGGCTTTTTCCGCATCTGGGAGATCCCCACACACTCTGTGCATGGACTGCTGGGACAGTTCGTTCCCTCCCTGCCCATGAGCGTAAATGAAATTGAAAGCTACGGCCTGCACTTCCGGAAAGACTTCATGACGCGTCCGTTCATCAACGACTTTATGCTGAATCAGATGTTCGGCCAGCGGGCGCAGGAGGTGCGCGACACCTTCGTGCAACGCCTGCACGACGATATTTATGCTATGCGCCCGGAGTTTGACACTCAGCGCAAGATCGAAACTTACTTCGCCGGGAAAGACGATACCCCCACGCTCAACCTGAAGGAGGGGCTGTACGCCTTGGTGAGCGACGTGCTCTTCATCCCCGACCGAGACAACCCAGAGATGTATCACCCACGCATTGCCGTGCAGACGGATTACGTCTACCTCCAGCTGAGCCAATGGGAAAAAGATGCTTTCAACCGCCTCTACAACGACTATTACTACCGGCGGCACAACGACTTCTGGTACCACGAAGCCATGAAGAAGCTCCCCGTTCTGACACAATCCACCCGGATGCTGGTGTGTGGCGAAGACCTCGGCATGGTGCCCGATTGCGTGCCTTGGGTGATGGAACAACTACAAATACTCTCGCTCGAGATCCAACGCATGCCCAAACGCCCGGAGGACGAATTCGGACATGTGGAGTTGTATCCGTTCCGTTCGGTGTGCACCATCGGCACGCATGACATGAGCAGCTTCCGCGGCTGGTGGGAGGAAGACCGCAACCAGTCGGCCCGTTTCTTCTACAATGAGCTGAAGCACTGGGGCGACCTGCCTGTGCACGCACCAGGCTGGCTCTGCGAAGACGTGGTGCGCCGCCACCTGTACAGTCCCTCCATGCTCTGCATCCTGACGTGGCAGGACTGGACGTCGATGGACGAGACGCTGCGCAATCCGGATATCGCCATCGAACGCATCAACGTACCCGCCAACCCACACCATTACTGGCGGTGGCGCATGCACGTCAGCATCGAGGAACTGATGAAGCAAGATGCGTTCAACGAAAAAATCCGCAGAATGATTGACGAGAGCGGACGGTAAATGATAATTTAGTAGCGATTAGTGTTTAGCGATTAATGATTAGCAAAGCGCTCACAGACAGTAACTAATCACTAATCGCTAAAATAAATTCCCATCCAACAAACTAAAATCATGAAAGAAATACCCAATCAAAGTTTCTGGAAGCTGTGGAACATCAGCTTCGGCTTCTTCGGCGTACAGATAGCCTACGCCTTGCAAAGTGCCAACATCAGCCGCATATTCTCTACACTGGGCGCAGACCCGCACAGTCTGAGCTACTTCTGGATATTGCCTCCGCTGATGGGCATCATCGTGCAACCGCTTATCGGCATGTTCAGCGACCGGACGTGGTGCCGCTTCGGACGACGCATACCCTACCTCTTCGTGGGGGCCACAGTGGCGGTACTCGTAATGTGTATGTTGCCCAATGCGGGCAGTTTCGGGATGTCGGTAGGCGCCGCCATGGTGTTTGGACTGATATCGCTGATGTTGCTGGACACGAGCATCAACGTGGCAATGCAACCTTTCAAGATGATGGTAGGCGACATGGTCAATGAGAAGCAGAAGGGACTAGCCTACGCCATACAGAGCTTCTTGTGCAACGCCGGCAGCTTGGCTGGCTACCTTTTCCCCTTCATCTTCGCCGCCATCGGTATCAGCAACATCGCGCCCAAGGGAGTAATACCAGACTCTGTCATCTACTCCTTCTACATCGGTGCAGCCATCCTCATCCTCTGTGTTATCTACACCACGTTAAAGGTAAAAGAGTATCCCCCAAAACTCTATGCCGAATACCACGGCATCACCAGCGAAGAAAAGGAAGAGAAGGTCAACGTCTTCCGTCTGCTGGCACGTGCACCCAAGGCTTTCTGGACGGTAGGCCTGGTACAATTCTTCTGTTGGTCAGCCTTCATGTTTATGTGGACCTACACGAACGGTACCGTAGCTGCCAACGCCTTTGACACGCCTTCCGTAGAATTGGTGAAAGACGGGGTAACGAGCCTCGTGCTTGACACACAATCGCAAGAGTACCAGAATGCGGGTAACTGGGTGGGCATCCTCTTCGCGGTACAGGCCATCGGCTCAGTCATTTGGGCAATGGTGCTCCCGGTATTCAAGAACCGTAAACTATCCTACTCGCTCAGCCTGGTGCTGGGCGGCATAGGCTTTATCTCCACTCTATTCATCCACGACCAGTACTTGCTGTTCGTGTCGTTTCTGCTGATAGGCTGCGCTTGGGCAGCGATGTTGGCCTTGCCGTTTACTATCCTGACCAACGCGTTGAGCGGGGGCCACATGGGCACATACCTGGGCCTCTTCAACGGCACCATCTGCATCCCACAGATCGTGGCTGCCGCATTGGGCGGACAGGTGCTACACCTCTTCACGCAGCCCGGCGAAGTGCCTCCCGAGGTGAACATGCTGGTGCTGGCGGGATGTCTGCTGATAGTGGGTGCATGTTGCGTGGGGATTATCAAGGAAAAATGATGATTCATCGGGTTGATTCCCCATCAATTGATCCCCATCACTTCCTGCTCGAACTTCTCTTTATCGCCCACTGACTTGTTGCGCATCTTGCTACGGTAATTGTACACCGTGGCTAGGGAGTAACCGAGGAAGTGGGCGATGCTGTTCGTATCCGTCACGCCCAAGCGAATGAGGGCGAAGATACGTAGCTCCGTGTTGAGCAGTTCTCCCGGCTTGGGCGTAATGCGCCCGTCTTCCTGAAGGAGATTGTTGAAGCGTTCGATGAACCGTGGAAACAGCTCGAGGAAGGACTTGTCGAAGTCACGGTAAAAGGCTTTGCGTTCGTCACGCAGGAATTGGTCGGAACGGATTACCTTGAAGAGGGCATCTGTCTTGGATGCCATGGCCAACTTCTCCAATGAACGGCGGTATTGCTCCAGCGTGTCCAAGTAGCCTACGCAGCGATCCAGGTAGCGGGCGATGTAGACCTCTTTGATGCGCCCCGTCTGCTCCAAGTCCAAGTTGGCAGCATGCAGGCGCCGGTTAGTCTGGTAGAGGTCGAGCCGCATGGCAGCTAGCTTCTTCATCCAACGGTAGAGGTAGACCACGGCACCGACAAGGAGCAGTGCCAATATGCTGATGCCCAGCAACAGGCCCGTGACCACGGCACGCTCGTGGGCTGTCTTCTCGCGGTAGGCACGGTCGATGATGGGATAGATTTCCGTCACCTCCAGCGAGCGCAAGCGGGCGTGGCAGGCCACGGCGTCCTCCATGGAGCAGTTCAGGTAGGCATAAGCACGGTCGATGTCACCCCACCCGTAGAGCAGGCGGGCCAGCTTGTGAAGGGAGGCATACTCGCGCACGGCGCGATGCAGGTCCCACAGGGCCGTGCGGGCCAGACTGCAAATTTGACGGGCGGTGTCGCCCTGCGCCACGTGCGCCTCGTAGAGGGTATAGTTCAGGTAAGACTGTATCTCGGGATCGTCCGTTGCAGCGCGGAGGCTGTCCAGCAGAGTGATGGCTTCGGCAGGACGCCCACTCAACGCCGCCTTCTCGGCACGGGCGATAACAGCTTCGGCGGGACGGCCTTTGGCAGCATGGAGATACGGAGGAGCCGTCAGTAGGATGGAGTCGCGGTAGAGCTCGGTCTGCCGGAGATACTTGCGCTTGACACGTTGCTCGATGGTGTAATCCGCCATCCAACCGTAGCACGTGCGGCAAGCATGGTAGTAATCTGTGCGCAAGGCGGTGTCCAGACGGTTAGCATCGACACGTTGCAGCAGGTGGAGCGCGTCAGCATACAGGCCCATGACACCCAGCACGGCGGCGCGGTCGATGTCCACCTCGTCGGCCAGTTCGGGATGACCGGCTATGGGCAGCAGGGTGGCGCGGCGGTTAAGGTAGTGGACGGCAGAGTCGGCTTGGTAGTGCAAGTATTCGTCGCTCAGTTGCTTGCATAGGGCATATTGCTCCAACGTATCTGCCACGAGGGCGAGGCGGCGGCGCAGGTCAGCGATGCGGGCTTCCTTGCGGGCATGGTAGTCATCCTTCCGGGCAATGGCGGCGTCTACTTCCTCCAAGAGCGCGCGGACGGAGTCGGCGGGCACCGGAGCAGTCTGCGCGGAGGCCGCAACGGGCGGCATCACGACGAAAAGGCAGAGTAAGAAGGTCAGTACAAAGGTCGTTATCATCGGTTTTATAGGTTTCGGTTCAACAATGTTCTGTAAAGGCAGACGTTCCGCTTTTTTCTGGCCAGCATTTGGTTTGGCAGAGCGGGTACATATCGCCTTGTGGAAGCAAAGGTAAGAATTTAGGATAAGAACACCAAAAAAACAGCACCGGTTTTATGCAAAAGATTTCGCTATCCCCTCGCTATCCCTTCGCTACACCTTTGCTACACCTTCGCTACACCTTTGCTATTCCTCTCGTTTATGTCTCTTATTACTCCTAAGTATAGTCCTAATCATAACAAAGGAAATACATTGGGCCGACAAGGTGACAAGGAAGGTGCAAAGGAATAGCCAAAGAGGTTTTCAGCCTTGCAGGCTTGCTCATCAAGGGATCATATTCCCTATAAACCATTTCTATTTTCCGCCCTATAAAATAGATTAATACAATGATTATAAATTGATTAAAATCAAAAAGCATTTATAAAATCATTCTAGCGGGGCGGATGTGTTGGGGAAGCCACTATCTTTGCATCAGACAAACTTCAAACCCAATTTTTACACACGTATCATGAAACTAAATCTTATCTTGCTTATGACTGCATTCAGTCTCTTCGGGTGGTGCACAGCTGCCCGTGCTGCAAAAGTGGAGAAAGTAGCCCCCACGTTCTGGTGGGCAGGGATGCAGAATCCCGAGTTGCAAATTCTGTTGTATGGCGAGGGCATCGCCTCGGCCGATGTCAGCCTCCAGGCACAGGGCGTGGAGCTGCGCGACGTGGTGAAGCAAGCCAATCCTAACTACTTATTATTGTATGTAGATCTCTCCGAAGCTGCCCCCCAGACATTTGACATCGTCCTGAAACAAGGCAAAAAGATTACTACCGTGCCCTACACCCTGAAGCAACGCATGCGCCGTGGTGAAGATATCCAAGGCTTCACCGCCGAGGATGTGCTCTACCTCATCATGCCCGACCGCTTTGCCAACGGCGACCCGACTAACGATGTAGTGCCCGGTATGTTGGAAAACAAGGTAGATCGCAACGAACAGTATGCCCGACACGGCGGCGACCTGAAAGGCATAGCCGACCACTTGGACTACATCGCCGACCTGGGCGTGACGGCCATCTGGCTCAATCCCACCCAGGAGAACGACATGCCCGACGGCTCGTATCACGGCTATGCCATCACGGATTACTATCAGATAGACCGACGCTTCGGCACAAACGATGAGTTCAAAAGCTTGGTGGACCACGCGCACGAAAAGGGACTGAAAGTAGTGATGGATATGATATTCAATCATTGTGGCAGCGAAAATTACCTTTTCCGGGACCGCCCGTCGGACGACTGGTTTAACTTCAAGTCCCATTTCGTTCCCACCTCCTACAAAACCGCTAGTGTGCAGGACATCCACGCCGCCGAGTATGAGCGCAAGATAGCCACAGATGGATGGTTCACCGAAGTAATGCCTGACCTGAATCAGCGCAACCGCCATGTAGCCCGCTACCTCATCCAGACGAGTATCTGGTGGATAGAATTTGCCGGTATCAACGGCATCCGTCAGGACACGCATCCTTATGCTGATTTCGATTTCATGGCCCA
>JAHLFO010000086.1 GCA_018883785.1 Candidatus Bacteroides intestinipullorum | reverse complement strand
GGTTTGCCTGAAGGTACCTACGCCCTTGCCCTCTTCCAAGACCTGAACGAAAACGGGACGCTGGACACGGGCACCTTCGGCATTCCTCAGGAACCTACGGCTTTCAGCAACGATGCGCAGGGCGTGATGGGGCCGCCTTCGTTCGAGGAATGTAGCTTCACGTTGCGGAGCGACACCACCTTGGTAGTCCATCTGAGGTGATAAGATATAGCCACGAACTCCTCTTTATAGGCTATTTAGAAACTGTTTTGATTTTATTCCTAACCTACTTTACTCGGGTTTCCTGTGTAACCTGATTTTATGAAGCACAGTAGTTCACTATACGAAGTACAGTAGTTCACTATGCGAAGTACAGTAGTTCACTATGCGAAGTACAGTAATTCATGAACAGATATAACTATTACAACCATCAGAAAGAAGTGCCGGAATAAAATCAAAACAGCTTCTTATATGATGAAAAAGCCTTATTCGTAAGCATTAGATACTTCAAATAGCATGACTTCATTCTATAAAGACGGGGTGGGAGTAGTAAGAAGAAGGATATGGGACAGTCATTAAACATATTTTCGATGAAGATATTCTGGATTATTTTTGGAGGAGTGGCTCTCGCACTCTCTCCGCTGGGTGCCCAGACGCCTGTGGACACCGTGCGTCTGACTCTCTCTACCGATACCATAGCATTGGACGAAGTGGTGGTGACCGAGCGGCGCACGCCTGCCGCTGCGGGCCGCTGGAGCGATATGAATCCTGTCGAGCTGGTCACTGTGGGCGGGGCAAACGGTGATTTCTATAAAGCGCTACAAACCCTGCCCGGCACCCAACTTCAGGGCGAGACGGGTCGCCTGCTGGTGCGCGGGGGTAGCAGCGAGGAAACACAGACCTACATAGACGGCTTGCATGTGTTGGTGCCTTATACATCGACGGGTATAAACTCGCCCGCACGAACCCGATACTCCACGTTTATGTTCAACGGTATCAATCTGGCTTCGGGCGGTGCACCGTTGGAGTATGGGCAGGCTCTCTCTGCCGTCCTTCCCTTGGAGACGAAAGATGAAAGTCCTGTCACGAAGTTGGGCATGAACGCTTCCATCGTGGGGGTGGGTGGTGGAGGTACGCGGGCTTTCCATCGGGGTTCGCTCTCTGTAGACTTAATCTATCAGCATTTGGGGCTGTATAATAAAATGTATAGCGGCCGGCGCAAGTTCGAGGAGCCGTATAAGATGTTTTCCGCCGCCATGCAGTTCCGGCATTCGTTAGGCAAGGATGCCTTGCTGAAGATTTACGGGCAATTCGACCGCACCGACTTCTCCTCCTATGAGGACGAGGATACGCGCCGCCTTTTCGCCTTGGGTGAGGACAATGTTTACCTGAACGCCACCCTGCGCCGACCTCTGAAGGAAGGTTGGGAGGGGTACGTGGGCGCAGCTTTCTCCTATAATCAGCAAAGCATCGCGGGAGCGGCCCAAGCCAACGACCGTTGGGAGGAACGCCAACAAGAACTGCACGTGAAAGCCACGGCTTCGCGCCTTTGGGCCTCCGGCCTGCGCATCGGGGGCGGGATGGAGAGTTTCCTCCGTCGGTATGAGAATCGCTATGAGTGGCAAGAGGGAGAAAGTGAAGGCAAGGTCCGCCCCGTAGTATCCGCCGCTTTTCTCTCCGCCACGTGGTTTCCGTGGGAACGACTGAAGGCAGAGGCTTCCGTACGGGCGGAGCATACGGGATTGGACAAGCGGATCAGCTTTTCACCCCGCGTAGAGGTGGATGGTTATGTGGGGGATGCCGTGCTTTCGGCTACCGTGGGGCGTTATACCCAGCAGGCGGAATTCCGTTATCTGGCACTCCGGCCCGACTTGAATTCTTCTACCTGTTGGCAATACAACCTGGGCGGGCAATATGAACGGGGCGGGCGCTTCGGCAAGGCGGAGGTGTATTACAAGGACTACGACCGCCTGCCCCTGTGGGAAGGCACGTCACTCACTGCCAATGGCTACGGGCATAGCGCGGGATTAGACCTCTTCTTTCTCGACCGAGCCTCGCTGAAGAATGTGGAGTACCGCCTCTCCTACACCTACAACCTCTCGCGTCGCCGCTACCTGGAGTACACGGAGCAGACCACGCCGCAGTATGCCACGCGCCACAATGCTTCCTTCGTCTTCAAGTGGTCCATCCCGCGCCTGCGTCTCATTCTTGGTCTGACGGACACCTATACCAGCGGCCGTCCCTGGCACAATCCCGACCGTCCCGGCCTGATGAACGACGAGGTGAAGCCCTACAACAGCCTTGACTTGGGACTGACCTTCCTGCTGAGTCCAAAAGTCATTATTACCGCTTCAGCCACGAACATCCTTTGCCGCCGCAACGAGTTCGGGCGGGTGGACGGGCGTCCCGTGCTGGCATCGGCCGACCATTTCTTTTATGTCGGGGTGTATGTCACGCTGGGCAAGAAGGCGGCATACGATGTGTCCAATTTCTGAGACAACTACCCCATCGGGTAGTGTACGCCCCGCTTCGCCTGTCTACCTTTGTCGCCGAAATAAAAAACAAGATTGACGATGAAAATATTCAGACTTGCTTCTTTGCTGACAGCCCTGGCGATGGGCGCGGGACTGTCGGCACAAACCATCAGCGGGCGGCTGGTGGACGAACAGAACCAGCCGATGCCCTACGCCAACGTCGTGCTCCTGTCCTTGCCGGACTCAGCCTACGTGACGGGCGTGGTGAGCCGCGAGGACGGTTCGTTCCAACTGAAGAACCCCACGGGCGAGGAACGCCTGCTGCGTATTTCCAGCGTGGGTTATGTGAGTATATATAATAGGTGTACATCGGGCGAAGTGGGTACGTTTCGTCTGGAGCCGGATGCCGCGCTGCTGGGCGAGGTGGTGGTGAAGGGTACATTGCCCGTTACCCGCATGAAGGACGACGCGCTGTCCACCACCGTGCAGGGCACCGTCCTCAGCAAGGCAGGTACGGCGGAAGACGTCCTGGCACGCATCCCCGGCTTGCAACGGAAGCAGGACGGCTTCGAGGTGTTCGGCAAGGGCGCGCCCCTCATTTATATCAACGGGCGGAAGATGCGCGACCGGACCGAGCTGGACCAACTCTCGTCCGAGGACATCCGCAATGTGGAACTGGTACTGAACCCCGGCGCGAAGTACGATGCCACGGTGGGCGCGGTGGTGCGCATCCGGACGGTGAAGAGGCAGGGCGACGGCTTCGGCATCAGCCTGCGCAGTTCGTACGACCAGTCGCAGAACGCCGATTTCGTGGAGCAGGCCGACGTGAACTACCGGCACAACAGCCTGGACGTCTTCGGCATGATTCGATTCAGCAAGACGGCCGACCGCCAGGAGGATATCCTGGACCAGACCACCTGGGCCGACACCCTGTGGACACAGCGCAACTACCAGCGGGCCGATGAGGAAACCCGCAAACTGAGCGGGCGCATCGGCTTCAACTACGACTTCAACGACCGCCACTCCATCGGCCTGCGTTACGACATCGGCAAGACGCTGCGCAACACCGAGAGCAGCATCTTCGACAGCGAAGTCTTGGCCGACGGCTTGCCCTACGACGTCCTGCATTCCGACATCTATGGGGAAGCTGACTTCCGTCCCGAACACTCGCTCAACGCCTACTATGCCGGGCAGGTTGGCAAGGGACAAGTGGAATGGGATGCCGATTATTACAGTTCTGTCTATACCCACCGCACGCTCAACACGGAAGACAGCCAGGACCATGCCGACCGCGAGGTGACCTCCCTCAACGACGTGGACAACCAGTTGGCCGCCACCAAGGCCTCTTTCACCCATCCGCTGTGGGGCGGCGACTTCAGCATCGGCGGCGAATATACCTACACCGACCGCCACGATGACTACATCAACCCCGAAGGCTACGTGCGCACCTCCTTCAGCCGCATCCGCGAGCAGAACCTGGCGGGCTTCGTGCAATACAGCCACCCCGTGCGCTTCGGCAGCCTGGGCGGGGGACAACTGAGCGCGGGCGTCCGCTTCGAGCACGACGACTTCGATTATTACGAAAGCGGTGAGTATGTCCCCGGACAGAGCCGGACGTATGACAACTTCTTCCCCAACGCCTCCCTGGCCGGGCAGCTGGGCAAGGTACAGTTCCAACTGAGCTATGCCGCCAAGACGCAACGGCCCTCGTACAGCCAACTGCGCAACAACGTCACTTACGCCAACCGCTTCACCTGGCAGACGGGCAACCCGCTGCTGAAGCCCAGCATCACGCACGATCTCACTGCCGCGGGCATCTGGCGTTTCTTCCAGGCGATGCTGAGCTACCAGGTGACGCGCGACTACATCCTCTACTGGGGCGTGCCGGTGGAGGGGCAGTCCGCCGTCACCCTCATCAACCACATCAACTGCGACCGCATGCCCATCCTCACTGCCGTGCTCTCCGCCTCGCCAACGATAGGACTGTGGCATCCCAATGCCAGCGTGGTGCTGCGGAAACAATGGTTCTCGCTCGATGCCGCCGGACAGCGCCGCACGTATGACAATCCTATTTTCATCGGCACGCTGAACAATGTCTTCACGCTGCCTGCCGGGTTCCAGTTCACTGCCGACTTCACCTATCAGAGCCGGGGAGATGCACAGAACGGCATCTGCGAGCGTCCGCTCTATTTTCTGAACGTCGGCTTGCGCAAGTCCTTTCTCAATGATGCCCTCAGCATTGAAGCAAGGGGCAACGACTTGCTGCTGGGCGGCAAGCAAGAGTTCAGGCTTTATATGCAGAGCGCGCAGATGAACGACCTGTCGTGGGGCGACACCCGCTCGTTCAGCCTCACCGTGCGCTACCGGTTCAACGCGGCAAGGAGCAAATACCGGGGCACGGGTGCCGGACAGGACGCGAAGGCAAGGTTCTAAATCAGCCCCAGATTGGCTGCGATGCCCACGGCCTCAGTGATGTTTGCTGCGTGTAGCTTCTCGAAGATGTTCTTCTTGTGATATTTCACGGTGTTGACATCTATGCAGAGCGCTTCGCCCACCTCGGCGTTGGAGAGACCTTTGACCGAGAGTTGCAGGATGTCGCGCTCGCGGTCGCTGAGGGTCAGCGCGGGCAGTTTGTGCCAACGGCGTCCGGCAAAGGAATAGACGTAGCGGTCGCCGTCGGCCCTGTTTGTGATGAGGATGTCGCCTGCCGTCTGTGTGGGCGCCAGGGAGACGACGCACAGGGCCAGCCAGATGTCGCCTTGGGGACTGAGCAGTACGGGCGTTAACTTGTGGTGGACGAGGTGCGTGTGACGGTCGGACGCGCGGATGTGAAAATCGTATTCGATGATGAAGTCCATCCGCTTCTCCAGAGGCTGGGCATAGTAGAAGCGGAAGCCCGCTTCGTTGATGGCCTGTAGCGTCTGTATCTCTTCCGGCGGCACTACCTCAAGGTAAAAGGAGTAGCCCAATCTTTGCACCTCCTCCGGTGTCCGTCCGCAAAGGAATAGCGAATTGGACGACACGTAGAGGAAGTTGCGGCGGTTGTAGTCAATGAGGTAGATGCTGTGGTTGGTGGTGCGCGACAAGGCGTTGGCCATTGCCACGCAGACTTGGGCCTGGGCATAGTCCTCGTCGGGGATTTCCATCCGGCGGGGAAGGGGCGAAAAGAAAGGGGCGGTTTCTTGCTGCATAAGTTTCCGGTCTATATGGCGGTAGCGGCGGCAAAGGTAATGCTTTTTTGCGGATATGCCGCCAAAGGCGTATCTTTGTGCCCGTAATACAATCAGATAACAACTATGACAGGAAAGTACAACCGTAAAATCAAGCGCGGCATCGTCATGCCCGTGCAGCAATTCATCAACCGCGAGAAGTCGGCCGGCGTGGTGCTGGGCATCAGCATCGTGGTGGCCATGGTGTTGGCCAATTCGCCTTGGAGTGAAGATTATTTTCATTTGTTTGAAAACAAAGTGGGCTTCTTCTTCAACGGCGAGCCTTACCTCTATTACTCCCTGCACCACTGGATTAACGACGGACTGATGTCGATGTTCTTCTTCGTGGTGGGCCTGGAACTGAAGCGCGAGTTCATCGGCGGCGAACTGTCCGACCCGCGCAACACCATCCTGCCCATCGGGGCCGCCGTGGCGGGCATGTTGGTGCCTGCCCTGATTTACACCCTGCTGAATGCCGGCACCGGTGCGGCTGGCGGCTGGGGCATCCCGATGGCTACGGACATCGCTTTCTCGCTGGCCATCATTTACCTGCTGGGCGACCGCGTGCCGCTGGCTGCCAAGGTATTCCTCACCACGCTGGCCATTGTGGACGACCTGGGCGCCGTGGTGGTGATAGCCCTGTTCTATACCTCGGAGATTTCCCTGCTCAACATCGCCATTGGCGTTGCCTTCCTGCTGGTGATGTGGGGAGCCAACAAGCTGGGGGTGAAGAACGTCCTGTTCTATGGCCTGCTGGGCATCGGCGGTGTGTGGGTGGCCTTCCTGATGTCGGGCATTCATGCCACGATAGCCGCCGTGCTGGCTGCCTTTGTCATTCCGGCCGATGCGCGTCTGCCCGAAGCGATATACCTGAAGCGGGCCGCGCGGCATCTGCGGGCCTTCTCGCGCATGGAACCCAACGGCGTCTCTACGCTGGACCACAAGCAACTGGAGGTGGTGGCACAAATGCGGAACGACACGCGCGATGCCATGCCTCCCTCGCAACGGCTGGAGCATGCCATGCACCCCTTTGTGTCGTTTGTGGTGATGCCCATCTTTGCCTTGGCCAATGCGGGCGTGTCCTTTGCCGGGATTGACGGTTCGGTGGTCTTTTCTACGAACGTGGCGTTGGGTGTGGCGCTGGGCCTGTTTCTAGGCAAGCCCTTGGGCATTGTGTTTTCCACGTGGTTGCTGTCGCGTCTGGGCGTGGCCCGTCCGGCCGAGGGGCTGACGATGCGCCGTGTCGTGGGGCTGGGCTTTCTGGCTTCCATCGGCTTCACCATGTCCATGTTCATTTCCACGCTGGCCTTTACGGACGATACCTTGCTGCTGCAGGCCAAGCTGGGCATCTTTGCCGCATCCATCCTGGGCGGGATTGTCGGCTACCGGCTGCTGAAGAAATAAGAAAAATGTCAGGAGAGTGTGTCAAAATATAAAATGGCACGCAGATGACACTGATTAAACAGATTTTCGCAGATTTGTCTAACTGTAAATCAACGAAGTATAATCAGTGGTCATCTGTCGCATCTGCGTCATCTGCGTGCCATTTTA
>JAHLFO010000085.1 GCA_018883785.1 Candidatus Bacteroides intestinipullorum | reverse complement strand
AGGGGGCAGCGGCAATGTAACGATGGACTGGTAACGATGGACTGACGCTTGCCCCCGTTATCCCCGCACATTCCGCCTGCTTCCTGTGGCAAACACACGCCACAGGGGGCAGGCGAATTTTATGCCGTAGGTTAAAATAGTAAAAAACATCAGCCGCCTAAGGTTACGTTCAATCTCTTTTTTCCCTACTTTTGCACCCGAAAACAGATAGAAATGCGATATATGGGAGTACAGACAATAGTACTTTATAAGAACAAGATTCATGATTTCCACGCTTGGGGTGCGGCGGCTCTGATTTAGCCTTTGCACCTCCTCCCCCTCGCTATATTCATTCGATAATTATAAAATAATCAGTTGATTTATGAGCAAAAAGAGAAGGCTCATAGGGCTGTGGTGTGTCGCAGTCCTATGCAGCCAGGGCTTGTGTGCCCAATCCCGGCCGATGGGACTGGAAGAACTGTTCCGCCTGGCCGATGAACAGAGTAAGCGTATCCAGACCTACCGGACAGGAACCGAAGCTGCCGACGAGGCCCTCAAAGCGGCCAAGGCACAAAGGCTTCCGGACGTGAACGTGTCACTTTCCGCCAGCTATTGGGGCAACGGCAAGCTGTGGGACAGGGATTTCGGCCATGCAAGGGTGATAGACATGCCGCATTTCGGCAACAACTTCGCCCTGGAGGCGCAGCAAGTCATCTATGCGGGCGGCGCCATAAGCAGCGGCATCCGGCAGGCGGAACTGGGGAAGTTGCTGGCCGAGCTGGACCTGCGGAAGAATGTGCAGGAGATACGTTTCCTGCTGGCAGGGCATTACTTGAACCTGTATAAGCTGGACAATCAAATCCGGGTGCTGCGAAAGAACCTGGAGCTGACCGAGGAAATCATAGCCCACATGCACGCCCGCCGGGAGCAAGGCACTGTCCTGAAAAACGACATCACGCGCTATGAACTGCAAAAGGAGCAATTGCGTTTGCAGTTGTCGAGAGTCAGTGATGCGCGCAAGATTGCCAATCATCAGCTGGTGACAACCCTGCATCTGCCGGAGGAGGTGGAGATAAGTCCCGATGCCTCCTTGCTGGAACAGCGGATTCTGACCCTCGCGGAAGAGGACTGGCAAGAGATGGCCAAGGCCAACCATATCCTGCTGAAGCAGACGGAAGCCACTGTGCAGATGAATGAGCAAAAGGTCCGGCAGGAGCGTGCCGAACGCCTCCCGCATATTTCCATCATCGCGGCAGACCATCTGGACGGCCCCATCACCATCGAGGTGCCCGTACTGGACAACAACTTCAATTATTGGTATGTGGGGGTAGGGGTGAAATACAACCTCTCCTCGCTCTTCAAGAACAACCGGAAGCTGAAGCAGGCGCGTCTGAATGTCCGGCAGGCGGAAGAGCGTCACCAATGGGCGCAGGAGCAGGTGGAAAATGCCGTACAGGAAGGGTATGTGAACTTCCTGACCGCCTTCACCGACCTGCGCACCCAGGAGAACAGCGTGAAACTGGCGGACGAGAACTACGTCGTCACTGAAAACCGCTATAAGAACGAGATGGCGTTGCTGACCGACATGTTGGATGCCAGCAACACGAAACTCAGTGCCGACCTGGGGCTGGTGAATGCCCGCGTCAACATCCTGTACAATTATTACAAAATGAAATACCTTACACATACTTTATAAACTCAGAAACATTATGGTTACAAGAAAGACCCAGAAGCTGATTAACAATGCCGTGGTCATTGCCCTGCTGGCAATCGGCCTCATATATGTTTGTTCGCGTTTCCTCCACTTGGGAAACGTGGAATACACGGACAATGCCCAGGTGAAGCAACACATTACTCCCGTCAATACACGGGTACAGGGATTCATCAAGAAGATTTGTTTTGAGGAGTACAAGCCGGTGCATAAAGGCGATACGCTGCTTGTGATAGAAGACGCGGAGTTTAAATTGCGTTTGGCGCAGGCCGAAGCGGATTTGGCCAATGCACAGGCCGGACAACTGGTCACCCATGCCGGGATAGCCACCATGCAGAACAACTTGATGGTCAATGACGCCGGCATAGAAGAAGCGCGTGTGCAGCGGGCCCATGCCGAGCGTGAATGGCAACGATATAAGAAGCTGTTGGAGGAAGATGCCGTCACCCGGCAACAATATGACCAGGTTCAAACGGTCTATGAAGCCGCCAATGCCCGCTACGAGCAGATGTTGCGGATGAAACACTCGACCTCACTGTCCAAAGACGAGCAGATGCGCAGGCTGGGACAGAACGAGGCAACCATCCGTCTGGCACAAGCCGCCGTAGACCTGGCCCGGCTGAACCTGTCCTATACGGTCATCATTGCCACCTGCGACGGGGTGACGGGACGTAAGGATATCCATGAGGGCCAACTGATACAGCCCGGACAGACGGTGGTGGACATCGTGGACGACAGCGACCTTTGGGTCATCGCCAATTACCGGGAAACCCAGCTTCCGAACATCCGGGAGGGGGCGGAAGTCTCCTTCACGGCCGATGCGGTTCCGGGCGTGGTCTACAGAGGGGTAGTGGAATCTATTTCCGATGCCACGGGAGCGGCTTTCTCCCTGATTCCGCAAGACAATGCCACGGGCAATTTCGTGAAGGTAGAGCAAAGAGTCCCTGTGCGCATTCGTCTGCAAGGCAACGACGCGGACCAGGTAAGCCGTCTGAGAGCGGGCTTCAACGTAGAATGTAAAGTAAAATACTGATATGAGCGAAACTGTACAGCCCATGCCTTTCTCCATGTCGATGTTCAGGAAGTTTGTCCCCGGACAGATACGGCCTTGGATGTATGTGTTCCTGGCCGTTACCTTCCAATTTTCCGGCGGTCTTTACCTGGGGACCGTGAATCAGATGATGGGAGAGACGGCGCTCATGAGGGAAGACCTCCTGATGTGCCTTTACGCAAATCTGGCAGGAATGGCCATTTATTTCCCGCTGTTGTTCCGCATGAAGTTCCGTTTCACGAACAAGACGTTACTGTGTGCGGCGGCTGCGGGTGTCCTGTTGTGCAATCTGCTTGCGCCCTGCATTACATTCTTGCCCCTGCTTTGGCTGGTATGTTTCATCGAGGGCGTATGCAAGATACAAGGTACGTTCGAATGCATGTCCAACATCCAGCTCTGGATGACGCCGACGCGGGACTTCACGGTGTTCTTCCCCCTGTTGCACATCATCATTTTGGGGAGCATGCAGTTGTCCGACTTGCTTGCGGCCTATCTGATGTATTATTATCATTGGGACTACATGCACTTGTTCATTAGCGGCCTGATGATGGTGGATTTGCTGCTTCTGACCGTCTGCACGCGACATTTCCGTATGTTCAAGAAGTTTCCTTTGTTTGGCGTGGATTGGTTGGGGGCATTGCTTTGGGCGGTGCTTTTGCTGGAGATTGCCTATCTGTTCAACTACGGCGATTGGTACGATTGGTGGAGCAGTCCGGTCATCTGCCTCTTAAGCGTTGCCATACCGGTTACGTCTGTCTTTTGCATCTGGCGCATGTTTGCCATCCGTCACCCGTTTTTTGAGCCGAAGATGTGGACATACCGTCATTTGCTGCCCATCCTTATCCTGATTACTTTGGTCGAGATATTTCTCGCCACCGAAAACGTGTTGGAGGAAGCCTATCTGGGGGAAGTGATGCATTATGGCACGCTGACGAGTGTACAACTGGATTGGCCGGCACTGGCCGGCGTATTGTCCGGATGCTTGTTCGCCTATTGGTGGATGCACATCAAGCGCTTCCATTACCTGCGGCTGATTATCATCGGGTTGTGCGGGATTGCAGGCTATCTGTCGGGCAGCTATTTCCTGATTTCTGCTGATATTCATATAGCCCAATTATATCCGTTGGTATTTTGTCGCGGCTTTGCATACGCCGTGCTGAGTGCCACGTTTATGACCTGTCTGGAAGAAATCATGAGCTTTCAGCATTTCTTTCAGGCGTTGTCCGTGTTCAACATGCTGCACATGGTCATGGGCGGAGTAGTTGGCGCGGCCATTTATACCCGTGGGCTGGCCTATTATCTTCCGGACAACATGGCGCGCTATGGGGCGGCGATAGACCGTGTGGCTTCAAGCCGGATGTCTGTCTCTGTGCCGCAGTATATGGAGACGTTTATGTCGCAGATGACGGAAATCAGTGTCAAGCAACTCTATGGTTGGGCGGCTTACGCCTGCCTGTTCCTGCTGCTGCTTTTCTTGCTGTATGATGCCCCGATACACAGGGAACTGAAACTGATGCCGAGTTGGCGGAAGGTCAGGAAGGTGGTGGCCGAATCCTTCAAGCATTATTCTCGTTGAAAAAGTACGCGTCCTACCCGGTCAATATGCTCACCGATAGGCGTCCCTGCTACTTTATCATAAAGAATGACGTCTACCTTATATAGCAAGCCCAAGTCTTCGATGCGTGCATTGATATCCATCAGTTGGCGGAAAGACAAGCCATCTGCCTGCACGGCCAGATCAATGTCTGAGCCGGTCGTATAATTCCCTTTGGCACGGGAGCCGAAAAGGATGACTTTACGGATATTGGGTTGACTTTGGAAAACTTCGCAAAGTCCTTGGATGATTTCGTTATTGAGTCCGTACATCGTATCGTTCAAAAAGTATCGTTTGCCATCCTTTTAGCCTCTTCTTTCAGCTTATGATCCAGCTGTTTCAAGAGACGGGAATATTCCTCGTAAATGCCTTGCACGATTGCCAGCGCATCGCCTTCGTTGTACGTATGGGCAGTAGTGATGCGTGCCTTGGCCATCCGTCTCCAGCCATCATGGTCTGTGATGAGTCCGTCTTCCAAAGCCATCTGTAAGGTGCCGTTGGGGCCTTGCACAAAATCATAGCCTTTGTATTTCAGGAGGTCCTGCAAGGTTTTCCATGCCAGTTCGTAGGTATATTCAAATCGTTGTATCAACCCTTCCATCTCCAGGTCTGACAAATCATCTGGAGTGCGGTTGGATTCTGTGATTTCCAGCAATCTGCCATTGGCGCGATGAAAGCTGTCGTGGCGTTGTAGCCAACGGATGTCTTGATTCGTTTCCATATCTGAATTCCTCATGAGAATGATGCGTTGCAAAGTTAAGGTAATTTCCAAAAAATCCCGTACCTTTGCCCGCACAATCCTAAGATATACTAAAATTATGGCTGCAAAACCCTGTATTCCGAAAGGAACGCGCGACTTTTCGCCCGTAGAGATGGCGAAGCGCAACTATATATTCGATACCATCCGCAGTGTCTATCACCTCTATGGCTTCCAGCAGATCGAGACGCCCGCCATGGAGATGCTCTCCACCCTGATGGGCAAGTATGGCGAGGAGGGAGACAAACTTCTCTTCAAGATTCAGAACTCAGGCGATTACTTCTCCGGCCTCACCGACGAGGAACTCCTCAGCCGCAATGCCCCGAAGCTGGCCTGCAAGTTCTGCGAGAAGGGCCTGCGCTACGACCTCACCGTCCCCTTTGCCCGCTACGTGGTGATGCACCGCGACGAGCTGACTTTCCCCTTCAAGCGCTATCAGATACAACCCGTGTGGCGTGCCGACCGTCCGCAGAAGGGACGCTACCGTGAGTTCTACCAGTGTGATGCCGACGTGGTGGGCAGCGACTCCCTGCTGAACGAAGTAGAGCTGATGCAGATTGTCGACACCGTGTTTTCCCGCTTCGGCATCCGTGTATGCATCAAGATAAACAACCGCAAGATACTGACCGGCATGGCCGAAATCATCGGCGAGGCCGACAAGATTGTGGACATCACCGTGGCCATCGACAAACTGGACAAGATAGGCCTGGACAATGTGAACGCCGAGTTGCGCGACAAGGGCATCTCCGAGGAGGCCATTGCCAAGCTGCAACCCATTATTCTGCTGAGCGGCACGAACGCCGAGAAATTGGACACGCTTCGCCAGACCCTTGCCACGAGCGAGACGGGACTGAAAGGTGTGGAGGAAACTGCCTTTATCCTCACTACCCTCGAAAGCCTGGGCCTGAAGAACGAAGTGGAACTCGACCTGACCCTGGCGCGGGGATTGAACTACTACACCGGTGCCATCTTCGAGGTGAAAGCATTGGATGTGCAGATAGGCAGCATTACCGGAGGCGGACGCTATGACAATCTGACGGGCGTGTTCGGCATGCCGGGCGTGAGCGGCGTGGGCATCTCTTTCGGCGCCGACCGCATCTTCGACGTGCTCAACCAGCTTGACCTCTATCCCAAGGAGGCCGTGAAGGGCACGCAACTGCTCTTCATCAACTTCGGGCAGTGCGAGGCCGCTTTCTGTCTCTCCATCCTGGCCAAGGCGCGTGCCGCCGGTATCCGTGCGGAGATTTATCCCGACAACAGCAAGATGAAAAAACAGATGGGGTATGCCAATGCCAAGAACATACCGTTTGTCGCCTTGGTAGGCGAGAACGAGATGAACGAAGGCAAGGTAACGCTGAAGGATATGGCCACGGGCGAACAACGGCTGGTGACGCCGGAGGAGCTGGTGGAAGCATTGACACGTTAAATAGTAACTATTTTCTGAAAAATACCCGTAAAGGAGGCCATCGTGTCTCCTTTTTTTGTATATTTGTAACGGCGGTGTAAGGGAAATGTAATCCCGCGCCGCTACTTTTGCAATGACAATTAAAGAAGGAGGTAAGTATGGTATCCATTCAGTACAATCAGCATCTGCATAACGCTATCATCGGCATCGTCATGCTTGTCATTGCCATCTTGTTTATCCTCTATATGGGAGATTCGATGGTGGATTCCACGCGCGAGTTCCGTAACAGCTACATGCAATACTTGTTCAAATGATAGGCTATTTCAGCGCGACGGGCAACTCCCGTTGGGTGGCGCAACAATTGGCCGCCTTGACGGGAGATGTGCTGTGCAATATCACCGATAGTTTGAAAGAAGGATGCCTGCCCGCCTTGCCGGATGACACGGAGCGGGTGGGCATCGTGTTTCCCATCCATTCCTGGTATGTGCCGGCTCCGGTGCTCGACTTCCTCGCTCGTTTGCCTGTCCCTGTTTCGGCCTACCGCTATGCCGTGTGCACGTGTGGCGATGATGTGGGGAAAGGGATGAGCCGTTTGGCCAAACATTTCCCGTTGGATGCAGCCTGGTCCGTGCAGATGCCCAACACGTATGTGCCGATGTTCAACCTCGATGCACCGGGATTGGCGCGGCAAAAAGTGGAGAATGCCCGTGCCCGTCTGCCCCGCATCGCCGAGGCTATCCTACGGAAAGAACACGTCTGGGCTGTGCATGAAGGCA
>JAHLFO010000084.1 GCA_018883785.1 Candidatus Bacteroides intestinipullorum | reverse complement strand
CGATGGCCGCCTCGGCCCCCACGCTGCGGCTGCGTCCGGCGTTGCGAGTGACACGTCCCATGCCGTTCTCGGAGAATTGGGAAAGCTGCTGGTCGCGCGTGTTCATCAGGAAGGCGGCGAGGTCGGCCGTCAGGCGGCCTTGCCACAGGGTGAGGTGCGTGCCGGCCTCGTAGCTCCACGTATATTCGGGACGGTAGAGGGCGGTGCCTTCCACGTCCACCTCGGCCTCGGGCATCAGGGCGGAGACCATGGAGGCGATGGGCGCCAGGGACTCGCTCTGCTCCATGGCTTCCTTCATGACATTGATGAAATTGGACTGCACCAAGTCGCTGAACATCTGTATGTTGTAGCCTCCGGAGCGGTATCCTTTGGCCACGGTGACGTAGGCGTTGCAACCCTTCTGCCACTCGTACTCCACGGAGAAGCGGGGGAGCAACTTCAGGTAGTCGTGGCGCATCTCGCCCCTCAAGGCGGACAGGGCCTGCATGTTGTCGTCCTCCAGCTGCATCTGCCCCATGGCAAAGGAGAAGCCGAAGCGCATCGGGTCGCCGGCCGACAGATAATCCAGCCACATCCGTTCGTAGTCCAGGCGCAGGCCGGCACTGACGGAGAGGCCGGGGATGAGGAAATCGTTCCACGTGCTCTGGTGGTAGATGGCCGCACTCATCTGCGGGGTGGAGAAGTCCCCGCTGATCAGCAGCTCGTCGTTATGGATGCTCAGGGCCATCTGCGGGGCTTGGGGCGAGGAGGGGAAGGCGGCGTTGGCATTGCCCTCTATCAGTTCCTCGATGCCCTGCCGCTTGAAGAGGACGGGCGCGGAGGTCTTGAGCCACTGGTAGAAGCCAAAGGCGCCCGTGGTCCACTGCCACCGCTTGCCCGGCTTGGACTTGAGCACGATCTCCTCGCTGAGGGTATTGGAGCGCTGCTTCTGTCCCAGCGTGAAGATGTCGCGGGGCGTGAAGTCTTGGTCCATGTCCATACGGTCGTTCAGATGCTGGTATCCGGTGATGAAGCTGGCGGTGAAAGCCCGGGTCTGCCACTCGATGTTCAGCCCGCCGTTCAGCAGGCCTCGCCGGTAACCGCCGGGGTCGTTGTAAGCGATGCGGCCCACGTAGTCCGACAGGTCGGATTGCCCGTCGTCGGGAGATACAGGCCCCATGTAATAATACGGATAACCACCCTGGTCGCTGTATTCGTAGTTGATGTTCAGATCCAGCTTCAGGTTGTCCTGAGGCAGGAACATGGCGTGCAGGCGTCCGCCACCGGCATCGCTGCGGTCCATGCGTTCGTCGCCGCCCTTGTAGCTGTTCTTGAAGAAGCCTCCCCCGTGCTCGTAGAAGCCTCCGGCAGAGAAGGCAAAGCGGCTGGAGATGCGGTGGTAGTGAGTCAGCGAAGCGTTGTAGTCGCCATAGGTGGCCGCGCCGAGGCGGATGTCCGTGCCTTGGTAGGTGAAGGGCGACTTGGTCTGCACCTTGATGAGCCCGCCCATGGTGTTGCGGCCATACAACAGGCTCTGGGGGCCGCGGAGCACCTCTACCTGCTCGATGTCCGCATAGTTGAAGTCGAAGGCGGACTTATCTATATAAGGTATATTGTCCACATACAGGCCCACGGCGGGAGTATTGATGCGCGAGCCGATGCCGCGGATATAGACAGCGGTGGTCAGGCGCGAACCGTAGTCGGGAATAAACAGGTTGGGGACCAAGGACGTGAGGCTCTTGATACCGGTCACTTGCTTGGCACGCATCTGCTGCTGGGTCAGGCGGCTGGAGGCTATCGGCAGTTCGCGCAAGGCACGGGTTTCCTTGGGGGCGGCCACCACGACCACTTCGTCCATGTGCACCGTGCGCAGGGTGTCAGCATCTTCCGCCATCAGGGGGGACGCCATCAAAAGGGCTGTAAGGAGTATCTGTATCTTCATAAATGGGATTACCTAAAAACGACTGCAAAGTAACAGCGTTTCCGCCGGACATGCAACCCTCATTTATGAGGATTCTCACACCTGGTCGGCCTCCACATAACCGTGCATCACGGCATAGATGGTCAGGCCGGGCACGGACTTGATGCCCAGCTTTTCGGTGATGTTCTTGCGGTGGCTGATGACGGTGGTCAGGCTGATGTGGAGGCGCTCGGCTATCTCCTTGTTGATCAATCCGCGGACTACGAGGCGCAGCACTTCGACCTCACGGGCAGACAAGTCATGCTCATCGGGAAGGACGGCAGCCGGACGGGACAACTCCCCCGCCTCCGGATGGCCGTGCCGATGGCCAAAGTGGTGCAATTGCAGGATGCTCCGGACCAGGGCTTTCTCATCTTGGCTGATGTTCAAGGTCTTCATACCCGACAGCTGGGGGAGATTGTCGTTGCCGGCCAGGACTATGGTCTTGGTGGCGCGTTGCAGGAAGAAAGCTGTGTGTTCAAAGAAGATTTGCGCCGAAACGAAATAGTGCACGTACATATCCGGCGTGTCGTCCGTCAATTCGGCAAAGGAGCGGAACGAACGGATGACAGCCTGGGGGATGATTTCCGCCAAGAGGGCCTGCAACCCCAGACTGCTCAGGGTGTTGTAGTCGATGATGGCTATTTCGGGAGCGGGCATGGGCATCTTCATCGGGGTCAAGGTTTGAACGGTGCATCCACACCACAATAGAGGGCCGCCGCCTCGGCACAACGCTCACCGTCGATGGCCGCTGAGACGATGCCGCCCGCATAGCCGGCCCCTTCGCCACAAGGGAACAGCCCTTGCAAACGGACATGACGCAACGTCTCCCGGTCGCGGAGGATGCGTACCGGTGCCGAGGTCCGGGTCTCCACACCTATCATCACCGCTTCGTTGGTCAGGAAGCCACGAGCACTACGGCCGAACAGACGGAACCCCTCGGCCAAACGTCCGGCAATGAAAGGTGGCATCCAGAAGTGAAGGGGCGAGGCCACCAGTCCGGGAGCATACGAGCTGCGAGGCAGGTCGGCGCTCAGCTTCCGGCGGCAGAAGTCGTCCATGCGCTGGGCGGGAGCCGTCTGACGACGGTTGCCCTGCTGCCAGCAAAGACGCTCCAAGCGTTCCTGGAAGTACATCATGGACAAGGCGGGATGAGAGGCTGCGCCTTCGTCCGCATCTGCCTCGGCCTGCACATGGAGCGTAGGGTCAGCCAAGTCTTCGGGACGGAGTTCCACCACCATACCGCTGTTGCTCCACTGCGAGCCGCGATTGGACGGGCTCATGCCGTTCACCACAATCTGTCCCGGACCGCTGGCGGCCGGCACTACAAAACCGCCCGGACACATGCAGAAGCTGTACACGCCCCGGTCGGCCACCTGGGTGACAAAGCTGTATTCGGCGGCAGGCAGGTACTTGCCGCGTCCGTTGCGACTATGATATTGTATCTGGTCTATCAACTGCGAGGGATGCTCCAAGCGGACACCCACGGCGATGCCCTTCGCCTCCATCTCCACGCCATCGGCAGCCAGACGGCGATAGACGTCGCGGGCGGAATGGCCGGTAGCCAGGATGACAGGTCCCAGGAAAGTCTTGCCCGTGCTGGTCTCGATGCCGACCACCTTGTCTCCCTCGGTCAGCAAGGCATCCATACGGGTCTGGAAGTGAACTTCGCCCCCGCATTGCAGGATGGTGTGGCGGATATTCTCGATGACGCGGGGCAACTTGTCCGTGCCGATGTGGGGATGCACGTCCACCAGGATGGAGGTCGATGCACCGTGCTGGCAGAATACGGAGAGTATCTTGTCCACATTGCCGCGCTTCTTGCTGCGGGTGTAGAGCTTTCCGTCCGAATAGGCTCCCGCCCCACCCTCGCCGAAACTGTAGTTGGATTCGGGGTCCACGGCCTGCACGCGACCTATCTGCGCCAAGTCTTTTTTCCGCTCGCGCACGTCCTTGCCACGCTCCACGACAATGGGGCGCAGACCCAGCTCTATCAGGCGCAGGGCTGCAAACAGTCCGCCGGGACCGGCACCCACGACGATGACCTGCGGACGGCCGTCCACATCGGGATAGTCCACCGGTCGGAAGACTTCCTCCATGGGCTGTTCATTGAGATAGACACGCACCGAAAGATTGACGAAGACCGTGCGGTGACGGGCGTCGATGCCCCGCTTCAGGATACGGATAGCCGTAATATCAGCCGGAGCAAGCCCTTTCTCACGAACCAGGCTGGCACGTATCCCTTGTTCATCAGCTGCCTCGCGGGGCAACAGGCGCAGGTTGTATTCTTGTATCATGACGTTACCTGCGGTTTAGAACGCATAGCCGAAGCCCACGTTCAAGTAGATAGGGTACATGGCAAAGGTGATGGTATCGAAATCTTTCTGGAAGATGTCGTTCAAGCCCCATTGCAGGTCGGCATGGACATTCAGGTGCTTGAAGGCACGCCAGCTGATGCCCGCCTGCACCCCCCACTGGAACTTGCGCAACTCCTCTGAAAAATCGTAAGGAGCCACACTCTCGCCCTCGAACACGACCTTGTTGCCCGTCGGGTCACCCTCGCGGAGGTAACCGTCGAACACGTGGCCGGAGAAGTCGCCGCTGGTCTTGAAAGACACATACGGACCGGCACTGAGACGCAAGCGTTCATTCACTTTCCACGCGGCCAATACTGGCACCGCAAAGTAAGAAGCACGGAACTTGGTCTTCACCTTGCCCGTCCAATTGCCGGCCATACGCTCACCGCCGTCACCTATGATTTCCATACTATAGTTCTTGGTACGGGCCTCGGCCTCCATACCCTTGGTCTCCAGGCGCAGGCCGATAATCACTCCCCACTTCTCCTCCTTGTCCAGCCACTTGATGATGTTGCCTTCAAGGGCGAGGTTGATGTTGGGCGAATAGCCGGTCAGGGCACGGATTTCCCGAGGCAGAGGCAAGGGCGAGGCGCCGCCGATGTTGAAACCGGCGCGGACTTCGTATTCCAAGCCACGCAGGGCCGACTGAATGATACCGCGGTTGCGGTCTTCCTGCGCTTGCAGGGTGTTGGCCGCGCCCGTCACCAGGAGCAGGAGGGCCAGGATGATATGTTTGGTTTTCATTGTCAGTAGTTGGAGGGTTATTCATTCACAGTTTCCTCATAGCTCAGTTCCACCTCGTCGATGCAGAGCGTGCTGCCCGGAGCACCCTCGAAGTAATCGCCGCGGATGCTGGAGGCAAAGACGATGGCCAGGCAATAGCGTCCGGCGGCCAGCTTGTCGGGGTCTACCGTCTTGCCCTCGCGGGTCACGAAAGGAATCTCGAAGTAAGTCCATTCGTCCGTTTCCTGCACATCCTCCTGATCGACCACTGCGGTAGAGATGACCTGCTCGTTATCCTCGGCCAAGGCGTCGGTCGCGTCCAAGATGGGCCGCTCTTCGGTGCTTTCATAGAAGATGCCATAGATGTTGCATTGGTCCTTCAGTCCGGGCACAGGCCGCAACTTATCATCCGCCGTCCGATCCAATTCATAAAAAGTCTCGCCAGCCTTGTATTTATAATAGCCACTTAGCCGGATGGGCACATACTCGAACTGAGTACCGAACAATGTGGATGTCAACGGATTATTCAACGCATTGAGCACATCGAACGTGCCGATGAACAGGTTGCCGGAGGCTATGGGCATATTGACCAACTCGCCCAAGGAGCCCGTCCGCCGTGTGACAAGCGTCAGGCATTTGCCCTGATAGCCATTGTCTCCCTGATAGGTGGGGAAGTTCAGCGGATCATCCTCGTTGGCATCGGTCAGGGCGAAACCCGGATTGCCGCTGGCCCAAGCCCACGATTCGGCGCCATACTGGTCGGTCTCGTAGAAAATGTGGAATTTGCCGCCCCCACCCAGCCGGACATTCTCGAAGCTGTAGTGCGTATTCTGGCCACTGATGCCGCTCGTGGTCACCGTTATACGGTAGTGGCGTTGCCACTGGCCGTCCTGCGACGTGACCAGATAGTCTTTCGGAGTAGTAAAATCCAGCACTGTGCCGCTGGCCGGGGTCACCGTGGCCCCTTCGGTCAGGGTCAGGATGGGCGCCAGCTGCGTGACGTCCGTGTCTTCGCTCACGTAAAGGGTGATGGGATATAAAAATCCGCCGTCCGTCGTGGTGATGGCATCTCCAAACACTGCCGGGCGGTTCATCACGTTGCCTTGGAGGGTAACGCTCTCAATGTCCGCCTCCGTGTTCAACGCCTCTTCCCGAATGCACGAGGCAAACAGGCCGACGACCATCAGCAGGCAGACTGTCAGTCCTTTCAATTTCATACTATAACGTCTTAAAGGTTCTTGCTTTATCCTGTTTCACGGACGCAAAGGTAATATAAAATTGCGAAATACGGTGCAAATCAAGGAAAAAGGGCGGCAAGAGACGGCCAAAGACGTACATTGATATCGGCTTAAAGCCTCTATGCCTATATATAAAAGCCTTATATATGATATATATAAGCCTTATATGTATGTTATATAAGCCTTATGTATATGTTATATAAGCCTTATATATACTGCCTTTGCCATACTTCCAGGCGCTCTTCACGCTGCCCCGACATCCGCTTGTCCGGCATAAGGGGAATAACAGTTAGGCGAGAGCAACGGATTGCCCTCGCCTAACTGCCATATTATCTATCTATAAACCTGATGGTTAATCCACCCGAAGCGTACTTCCTGCCGAGTGAGAGGAATACTCAGGCGCATAGGCGCATTGCAGCGTGGCAATGCCCCCCTCGTACGTACCGCCGCGGGCCACGCGCTGGCGATGCTCCAAGACATAGACGCC
>JAHLFO010000083.1 GCA_018883785.1 Candidatus Bacteroides intestinipullorum | reverse complement strand
ACTGTCTCCAAAGCGGCATAGAAGATTTCGTACGAAGTATTCTTCTTGCCATCATACATCAGGTGGTTCACAAACTTGGAAACCTTCACATCATTGAACACGGGATCCGGCAGGATAACGCGTTTTTTGGGTTTGGCTTTTCTCATTTCTTTTAAAGATAATGTTTCGTTCTTGGTTGTCTACCTCTTGTTTCTTCAACTTCCCCACCGGGAAATTTACTCAACCATTAGCATCTCCAAGCAAACTAAACGTAATTAATTCACTACTATGGATTATTTTTTCTTAGCGGGAGCTGCCTGACCCGGCTTCGGGCGCTTGGCACCATACTTGGAACGTCTCTGCGTACGGCCTGCTACGCCGGCTGTATCCAGCGTGCCGCGCACAATATGATAACGTACACCCGGCAGGTCTTTCACACGACCACCACGAACCAACACGATGGAGTGCTCCTGCAAGTTATGGCCTTCGCCCGGAATATAAGAGTTCACCTCCTTACCGTTCGTCAGACGTACACGGGCTACTTTACGCATAGCCGAATTAGGTTTTTTCGGAGTGGTTGTGTACACTCTCACGCAAACGCCGCGTCTTTGAGGGCATGAATCCAATGCCGGAGACTTACTCTTGTCCACCAGCACCTGGCGCCCTTTTCTTACTAATTGCTGAATTGTAGGCATTTTAATTGTTTTTAGTTATATATTATAATTTATATTATTTCCAAACGATACAGTTTTTCGGGCTGCAAAGTTACGAATAAGTTTTGAATAATCAATGCGCTACAATGTTTTTTTTGAATAAGTTACGAGGCTTGCTCCCAAGGTGCCGGATTGGTGTTGGAAAAAACCATTGTCATGCCTCACCTGCCACATTGGGAAATGTCAGAGGGCGCTCCTCGGGTATTTCGATGTTCCCGAACACATGCTCATATTTGCTGATATTTTCTTCGAGGGCACGCAGCAAACGCTTGGCGTGCTCGGGAGCCAGGATGATGCGCGACTGCACGGCAGCCTTGGGCATCCCGGGCAACACGGTCACAAAGTCAAGTACAAACTCGGAGCTTGAATGGGTGATGACCGTCAAATTGGAATAGGTACCCAAACCTATTTCTTCTTTCAATTCAATCTGCAACTCTCCGTTGCCACCGTTCTTGTTTTCCATATTCATAATGCTGAATGTATAATTATAATATAATAATGTGTAGGCAAAGATACTGATTTCATCCTGAATACCAACAACAAACCAGCCTTTTTTTGTTCGGCTCAAGCCTTTGTTTCTCAGCACTTAGGCGCAGGCATGCCCAAGCACGGACGCGGGCTCGCCCAAGCATGGACGCAAGCCCGCCAAAGCAAGGGCAGGAACATGGGGGAACAAATACACAAAAAAATAGAATCGGATGAGGAAGCAAGGAAGCGTATGGAATCTCCATACTACCTTTTTCCTCATCCGACCCTAAAGCGTACCTAGGGAGTTCACACTCGCCCAAGGGTTATTTCTCAAAGAGGTTATTCCCCTTGCTTTTCTTCCTCATCGGCCATAGCATAATCCAACACGGTCTTCTTGTTGGCCAGCATACGGTCGTATTCCTCCTTGGAGCCCACGATGAGCTTCTCGAACTCGCGTTGGCCGGTACCGGCAGGAATCAAGTGGCCGCAGATGACATTCTCCTTCATGCCTTCCAACTTGTCCACCTTGCCATTGATGGCGGCTTCGTTCAGCACCTTCGTCGTTTCCTGGAAGGATGCAGCCGACATGAAGCTGGAGGTCTGCAAAGCAGCACGGGTGATACCCTGAAGAATCTGCGTGGACGTAGCAGGCACGGCATCACGCACTTCCACAGGCTTCAGGTCGCGGCGCTTCAACATGGAGTTCTCGTCACGCAACTTGCGGGCAGTGACAATCTGTCCCGGTTGCAGGTTCTGCGAATCGCCGGCATCCACGACAACCTTCTTGCCCCAGATGCGGTCGTTCTCTTCCATGAATTCCTGCTTGTCCACCACTTGCTGTTCCAAGAAGCGGGTATCGCCGGGTTCGTTGATCTCGACCTTGCGCATCATCTGACGCACGATGATCTCGAAATGCTTGTCGTTGATCTTCACACCTTGCAGTCGATATACATCCTGCACCTCATTCACGATATATTCCTGTACAGCCGTAGGACCCTTGATGGCCAGGATGTCGGCCGGTGTGATGGCACCGTCGGACAACGGCGTGCCTGCACGCACATAGTCATTCTCCTGAACCAAGATCTGCTTGGACAGCGGCACGAGGTATTTCTTCACATCACCGGCCTTGGAGGTTACGATGATTTCACGATTACCACGCTTTACCTTGCCCATCGTGACTTCGCCGTCGATTTCGGAAACGACCGCCGGATTGGACGGATTACGCGCCTCGAACAACTCAGTGACACGCGGCAGACCACCCGTGATGTCACCGGCCTTACCTACGGCACGCGGAATCTTGACGATAACATCACCAGCCTTCACCTTCTGTCCGTCTTCCACAACGACGTGGCCGCCCACAGGGAGGTTGTACGTGCGGATCAACTCGCCATCCTCAGTCATGATATGCGCAGTAGGCACTTTCGTCTTGTCCTTGGACTCGATGATGATGATTTCGCGCAAACCGGTAGATTCGTCGGACTCAACCTTGAAAGTGACGTTCTCGACCACGTCTTCAAACTCGATCTTACCCGTGGCTTCAGTAATGATGACTGCGTTAAAGGGGTCCCAACGGGCAATCAGCTTGCCCTTCTCGACCACTTCACCATCGGCAGCATACAAGGTAGAACCATAGGGCACGTTGTGTGTGGACAGGACGATGTCCGTGTTGACATCCACAAAACGCAACTCAGCCAGACGGCCTACAACTACCTTGGCTGCCTCACCGGCTTCGTCCACCACATCTACCGTGCGGAGTTCCTCAAACTCCAGACGGGCATTGTTCTTGGCAACTATGCTGGCGTTGGCGGCAATGTTGGCAGCGGTACCACCGGCGTGGAAGGTACGCAACGTCAGCTGTGTACCCGGCTCACCAATGGACTGTGCGGCAATGACACCCACGGCTTCACCCTTCTGAACCATGCGGCTCGTGGCCAGGTTACGGCCATAGCACTTGGCGCAAACGCCTTTCTTGGACTCACACGTCAGCACGGAACGGATTTCGACGCTCTCAATCGGTGAATCCTCAATCTTCTGGGCGATTTCTTCGGTAATTTCCTCGCCACCAGCCACGATCAGCTCACCGGTAGTGGGATGTACAATATCGTGTACGGATACACGGCCCAAGATGCGCTCGTATAGCGTGGCAATGACCTCGTCATTGTTCTTCAAAGCCGTGCACACCAGTCCGCGAAGCGTGCCACAATCTTCCTCGTTGACAATCACGTCATGCGACACGTCCACCAGACGGCGAGTCAGGTATCCGGCGTCGGCCGTCTTCAAGGCAGTGTCAGCAAGACCCTTACGTGCACCGTGCGTGGAGATAAAGTACTCCAACACGGACAAACCTTCCTTAAAGTTAGACAGAATCGGGTTCTCGATAATCTGACCGCCTTCGGCACCAGCTTTCTGCGGCTTGGCCATCAAGCCACGCATACCAGACAACTGACGGATCTGCTCCTTAGAACCACGGGCACCGGAATCCAGCATCATATATACGGAATTGAATCCTTGGTCGTCCTCCGAAATAGTCTTCATCAGGATGTTGGACAACTCGGAGTTGACATGGGTCCAAATATCAATCACCTGATTGTAACGCTCATTATTGGTGATGAAACCCATGTTATAGTTGCTGATGACTTGCTCTACTTCGTCATAACCTTTCTGGACCAAAGCCTCCTTCTCCTTCGGAATGATAATATCGCCCAAGTTGAAGGACAAACCGCCCTTGAAGGCCATGTAGTAACCCAAGTTCTTGATGCCGTCCAGGAAGTCTGCGGCTTCGGACACACCACACACCTTGATAACGTGGCTGATGATGTCGCGCAACGACTTCTTAGAAATAATAGTGTTGATGTAACCGGCCTTATCCGGCACGATTTCGTTCACAATCACGCGACCCACTGAGGTATCGTGCATCATCTTCTTGACGATGTTACCTTGTTCATCCACATCATTCACCAACACGCTCACCGGCGCATGGATGTCACATTTACCTTCATTATAAGCAATGAGGGCTTCTTCCGGGCCATAGAACGTCAGTCCCTCGCCCTTGGCGCCCTTGCGCAACTTGGTAATATAGTACAAACCGAGCACCATGTCCTGCGCAGGCACGGTAATAGGCGCACCATTGGCAGGATTCAAGATATTGTGGGATTGCAGCATCAGCATCTGTGCCTCCAAAATAGCCTCGTTGCTCAACGGCAAGTGCACGGCCATCTGGTCACCGTCGAAGTCGGCATTGAAGGCTGTACAAGCCAACGGGTGCAACTGGATAGCCTTACCTTCGATCATTTTGGGTTGGAAAGCTTGAATACCCAGACGGTGCAACGTCGGGGCACGGTTCAACAACACCGGATGACCCTTCATTACATGCTCCAAGATGTCCCAAATAACAGGCTCCTTGCGGTCCACAATCTTCTTGGCACTCTTCACGGTCTTCACGATGCCACGCTCGATGAGCTTGCGGATAATGAATGGCTTGTAAAGCTCGGCAGCCATCAGTTTGGGAATACCACATTCACCCATGCGCAATTCAGGTCCAACGACGATAACCGAACGGGCTGAATAGTCCACACGCTTACCCAACAGGTTTTGGCGGAAACGTCCTTGCTTACCCTTCAAGCTATCCGAAAGAGACTTCAACGGACGGTTTGCATCGGTCTTCACGGCACTTGACTTGCGCGAGTTGTCGAACAATGAATCCACAGCCTCCTGCAACATGCGCTTCTCATTACGCAAGATGACTTCAGGCGCTTTGATCTCAATCAGACGCTTCAAGCGGTTATTGCGGATAATGACACGACGATAAAGGTCGTTCAAATCGGAAGTAGCGAAACGGCCTCCATCCAGGGGCACCAAGGGACGCAACTCCGGCGGGATGACAGGCACGATGCGCACAATCATCCATTCGGGCTTGTTGCGGCCACGCGAAGCACGGAAAGACTCCACGACCTGCAAACGCTTCAAGGCCTCATTCTTGCGCTGTTGCGAAGCATCGCTGCCTGCACGGTGGCGCAGTTCGTAAGACAAAGCGTCCAAATCCAACGTGGACAGCAAATCGTAGATGGCTTCTGCACCCATCTTGGCAATGAACTTATTGGGATCACTGTCTTCCAAGAATTGATTATCCTTCGGCAACTTGTCCAACAAATCCAAGTATTCGCCTTCTTCCAGCAAATCATATTTTGCCACCTCGTCACCCAACACACCGGGCTGGATTACGACGTAACGCTCATAATAAATAATAGCATCCAACTTCTTGGTCGGCAAGCCCAGCAGATATCCAATCTTATTGGGCAACGAACGGAAGTACCAGATATGAGCCACAGGCACAACCAACTGGATGTGTCCCATGCGCTCACGGCGCACTTTCTTTTCCGTCACTTCCACACCGCAACGGTCGCAGACGATGCCTTTGTAACGGATGCGCTTGTACTTACCGCAATGGCATTCGTAGTCCTTCACCGGACCGAATATGCGCTCGCAAAACAAACCGTCACGCTCCGGTTTGTAAGTACGATAGTTTATAGTTTCAGGCTTTAATACTTCACCGCTCGAATTTTCCAGGATTTCTTCAGGAGAAGCCAAACCGATGGATATCTTCGAGAAATTACTCTTTATCTTGTTATCTTTTCTAAAAGCCATATTGGTATAAATTGAAAATTGTCGATTGAATCTGGGGTATCACTCAACGGCTCATCATTCCAAGTTAATACTCAGACACAAGCCTTGCAACTCATGCAACAACACGTTCAAGGATTCCGGAATGCCCGGCGTAGGCATAGGTTCACCTTTCACAATTGCCTCATAAGCCTTTGAACGTCCAACAACATCGTCCGACTTAATGGTCAGGATTTCTTGCAGGACATGCGCAGCACCAAAGGCCTCCAATGCCCAAACCTCCATTTCTCCGAAACGCTGTCCACCGAACTGAGCTTTACCACCCAAGGGTTGTTGCGTAATCAAAGAGTACGGGCCAATGGAACGAGCGTGCATCTTGTCTTCAACCATGTGACCCAACTTCAGCATGTAAGTCACACCCACTGTAGCCTGCTGTTCAAATGCCTCACCGGTACCGCCATCATACAAGGTAGTCTTGCCATAACGAGGCAAACCGGCTTTGTCTGTCCATTCGTTCAGGTCATCCAATGTAGCACCGTCGAAAATAGGAGTAGCGAACTTCACACCCAATTTCTTACCCGCACTACCCAATACGGCCTCGAAGATCTGACCAATGTTCATACGCGAAGGCACACCCAACGGGTTCAACACGATATCCACCGGCGTACCGTCTGCCAAGAAAGGCATATCCTCCTGACGGACAATACGAGACACGATACCCTTGTTACCGTGGCGACCGGCCATCTTATCACCTACACCAATCTTGCGTTTCTTGGCAATGTAGACTTTGGCCATCTGGATGATTCCGGCAGGCAGTTCGTCACCTATCGTAATAGCAAACTTCTTACGTTTCAACTCGGCATCCAATTCTTTATACTTCTTGATGTAGTTCATCACCAAAGCACGAATCAAGCCGTTGGTATGCTCATCCTTCGTCCAGCCACTCAACTGAATGGCGGTAAAGTCCAAATCACTGAAGTCGGAAGCAGAGAATTTGGCACCTTTAGCAATGACATCCGTGCCCATGTAGTCCTTCACGCCTTCTGAAGTATAGTTCTCGGTCAACTTCAGCAGCTTGTTCACCAAGATCTTGCGCAAGTCGGCTGCCTTGGATTCAAAATCATCATCAATCTGCTGCAACAAAGCCTTATCAGCAGCCTTTGAGCTACGCGTCTTGATAACACGCGAGAACAGGCGTTTTCCAATAACTACGCCTTTCAATGAAGGAGAAGCTTTCAACGAAGCATCCTTCACATCACCAGCCTTGTCACCGAAGATAGCGCGGAGCAATTTCTCCTCCGGCGAGGGATCAGACTCGCCTTTAGGCGTAATCTTACCGATAAGGATATCGCCCGGCTCGATGCGCGCGCCAATACGTACAATACCGTTATCGTCCAAATCCTTGGTAGCTTCCTCGCTGACATTAGGAATATCAGAGGTCAATTCCTCCATGCCTCGCTTGGTTTCGCGAACTTCTAACGAGAATTCCTCCACATGCACGGAAGTCAACAGGTCTTCACGAACCACACGTTCATTCAGCACAATGGCGTCCTCGTAGTTATATCCTTTCCACGGCATGTAGGCTACAAGCAAGTTCTTACCCAAAGCCAGCTCGCCATCTTGCGTAGAATAGCCTTCTGTCAATATCTGACCTTTAGTAACACGCTGGCCTTTGTTGCAAATCGGCCGAAGGTCAATCGTCATATTCTGGTTCGTACGACGCCACTTGGGAATCTTGTACTCCTTCAGCGCAGGTTCAAAGCTGACAAATTCCTCATCCTCCGTGCGGTCGTACAATATACGGATAGTAGTGGCATCCACAAAGTCAATCACGCCTTCGCCTTCAGCCGTAATCTGCGTACGAGAATCGCGAGCCAACTGACGCTCGATGCCCGTACCTACGATAGGAGCTTCGGACCTCAGCAAAGGAACAGCCTGGCGCATCATGTTCGAGCCCATCAATGCACGGTTGGCATCGTCATGCTCCAAGAACGGAATAAGAGAAGCCGCAATAGAAGCGATCTGCTGGGGCGAAACGTCCATCAATTCCACTTCTGAAGGAGGAACCACAGGATAATCGGCATCCTGACGGGCTTTGACTCTATCACGGATAAACGAACCGTCATCGTTCAACGGCGCATTACCCTGAGCTATGATCTTGCCTTCCTCTTCCTCGGCAGTTAAGTAAACCAAACCATTCTCTGACAAATCTACCACGCCGTTCTCAACCTTTCGATAAGGTGTCTCAATGAAGCCCAAATCGTTGATTTTCGCATAAACGCAAAGCGAAGAAATCAGACCGATATTAGGACCTTCAGGCGTTTCGATAGGACACAGACGGCCATAGTGTGTATAGTGCACGTCACGCACCTCGAAACCTGCGCGGTCTCGGGACAGACCTCCAGGACCTAACGCAGACATACGACGCTTGTGCGTGATTTCGGCCAACGGGTTGGTCTGATCCATGAACTGTGACAAGGCGTTAGTGCCAAAGAACGAGTTAATGACCGACGAAATAGTCTTGGCGTTAATCAAATCGATAGGCGTGAACACCTCATTGTCACGGACATTCATACGCTCGCGGATAGTGCGGGACATACGCGCCAAACCAATGGCAAACTGATTAGACAGCTGCTCACCCACCGTACGCACACGACGGTTACTCAAGTGGTCAATATCATCGACAACAGCCTTAGAGTTAATCAGCTCGATCAAGTACTTGATAATTTCGATGATGTCTTCCTTTGTGAGCACGCGGACACTCATGTCCGTGGTCAGATTCAGTTTCTTGTTGATCCGGTAACGACCCACATCCCCCAGATCATATCTCTTTTCAGAGAAGAACAAATTGTTGATTACCTCGCGAGCACTCGCATCATCGGCAGGATCGGCATTACGCAACTGGCGATAGATATACAGCACAGCCTCCTTCTCCGAGTTACTGGGGTCTTTCTGCAAGGTATTATATATTATCGAATAGTCAGACTGATTCTGCTCTTCCTTGTGAACCAGAATATTCTGAACACCCGACTCAAGTATGACATCTACATGTTCCGGCTCGATAACGGTTTCACGATCGATAACGACCTCGTTACGTTCAATGGAAACCACTTCACCGGTATCTTCATCCACAAAATCCTCAATCCATGTCTTCAATACACGGGCAGCCAATTTGCGGCCTACGACTTTCTTCAGGTTCGACTTGTTGACCTTCACCTCCTCGGCCAAGTTGAAAATTTCAAGGATGTCCTTGTCATTTTCAAAACCAATGGCTCTCAACAACGTGGTAACCGGCAACTTCTTCTTACGGTCAATGTAGGCATACATCACATTGTTGATGTCCGTGGCAAATTCAATCCAAGATCCCTTGAAAGGAATGATACGAGCTGAATAAAGTTTAGTACCATTAGCATGAACGCTCTGTCCGAAGAATACACCCGGAGAACGGTGCAACTGGGAAACGACAACGCGCTCAGCTCCATTAATCACAAATGTAGCCTTCTCCGTCATATACGGAATAGGACCCAAGAAAACGTCCTGGATGACTGTATCGAAATCTTCGTGGTCGGGGTCTGTACAATACAATTTCAACTTCGCCTTCAAAGGAACACTGTAGGTGAGCCCCCGCTCTATGCATTCATCAATGCTATAACGCGGCGGATCAATATAATAGTCCAAAAACTCGAGGACGAAATTATTTCGTGTATCGGCAATGGGGAAGTTCTCTGCAAATACTTTGTACAATCCCTCGTTCTTACGTTTCTCGGGCGGAGTATCCAGTTGTAGAAAGTCTTTGAATGACTTCAATTGTACTTCCAGAAAATCCGGATAAGCAAGCGGATTCTTCGTAGAAGCGAAATTAACTCTTTGATTTACAATAGTTGAAGACATCTGGGAAATGGATTTGTAGAAGTGAATTTTAACTATAAGCACAAAAAGGTTAAGAACCCTTTATTTGAAGGGTTCCTAACCGACTGACCTGATTTACAGGCAAATGTTATTTAAGTTCAACTTCAGCTCCAGCTTCTTCCAGTGTTTTCTTCAATGATTCTGCTTCGTCCTTAGCCAAACCTTCCTTCACAGTGCTGGGAGCACCGTCTACCAAATCCTTAGCTTCCTTCAAGCCAAGACCGCAAGCCTCCTTCACAGCCTTAACGACCTGAAGTTTAGCTGCACCAGCGCTCTTCAAAACTACGTCGAAAGAAGTCTTCTCTTCAGCAGCAGCGGCACCACCGGCAGCGGGACCAGCAGCAACTGCAACAGCTGCAGCAGCAGGTTCAATACCATATTCTTCCTTCAAGATTGTAGCAAGTTCATTAACTTCTTTTACTGTCAAGTTAACTAATTGTTCTGCAAAAGCTTTCAAATCTGCCATTTTTGTATGAATTTAATTGTTTAATACTAAATAAATTGGGTTTTGTAGATTGGATTCCTTTCTGAGAATCCGATGATGAAACTTACGCTTCTGTACGTTCACCAAGAGTCTTGAGGACTCCGTGAAGGGTGTTACCACCAGATTGAAGAGCAGAGATAACATTCTTGGCCGGGGATTGCAGCAATGCAACAATTTCGGCGATAACTTCGTTCTTGCTCTTGATAGCAACGAGGGCATCCAACTGGTCTGCACCAATATAGAAACCTTCTTCGGCATACGCAGCCTTCAAACCGGGAATACCATCTTTGGCCTTATCCTTAATCAACTTGGCCGGTGCGTTTGCCACATTGGAAAACATTACAGCCGTCGTTCCTTTCAGGGTGCCAAAAAGAGGAGAATAGTCACCTTCCAAGCTTTCCAAAGCCTTACGCAGCAAAGTATTCTTCACTACCATCAGCTTGATTTCAGCCTTGAAGCAGGCGGCACGCAGTGCGCTAGTTGCAGCAGCATCCATGGCCGTCGTGTCTACCAAGTAGAAATGACTGTATTCCTTTACAGTAGCAGCTATTTGCTCAATAACCTTACTTTTATCTTCCTTTCTCATTATTCGTCCGTTTTATTAGATTTCTTCCACTGATTTCGGGTCAATCTTGATACCCGCACTCATTGTACTAGAAAGATAAATGCTCTTAATATATGTACCCTTAGCTGCAGTCGGTTTCAATTTGATCAAGGTGGCA
>JAHLFO010000082.1 GCA_018883785.1 Candidatus Bacteroides intestinipullorum | reverse complement strand
TTCGAATAGATGCCCAGGAAGCTGAGCCGCTCCAGCAAGGGGATATTCGGCTTGGTAGCTTCCTGCAAGATGCGCCGGTTGAAGTACATCCAACTCAGGTCCCGGTCGATATAGGCTTCGGGCACGCCTTTCTTGTTTGTTCTCGTCTTAGCCATTATGTTGTATATATAAATTGTAACGTCATTATACAAATCAGACCGTACCTGCATCCCGCGGGCACGGTTCCGAAGAGAATTTATGGAATATTACGTAAGAAGTTCCTTACTTCCTGTGGAGGCCGTATGTCATACATACTCTTCCACCATGTACATGTCGCTGATAAAGTCGTCAATCACCCGCTCGAGGTTCTCGTAGGCTTCATCGGGCGTTTCGCCATAGGCGCTGCACAACAGATTGTCCTTGTAGTAAGCAAAGAATCCTCCGCCGGCGGCCGCTTCCAGTGTGTAGTCGTTTTTAGTCAGTTCCATTGCTGTGTCCTCCTTGATTAAATTTTGCACTGCAAAGATGAGGATTCCATATTGCAACAATGTGACACGAAGGTTACAAATGCGCTAAAATGCGGCCGCCCCGGTTTTATCCCATGATCTCTATCGTATATCCGCCACGAAAGACTCCGCCGGGTGCCAAATGCTGCACCCAATCGCGTTCTTTATATTCGCCGGCATAATGCGCACGATCGCAACGGCCATACCACGGCTCGATGCAGACGAAAGGCGCATCTTTGCCGGGAGGCGACCAAAGGCCAAGAACAGGCGCGTCGAAGTGGAGAGCCAGGATGGCATGACGGTCATTGTCATAAAGCGTGACCTTGCGGACTTGCCCGTCCTCCAATATAAAGGTATCTATATCAAACGTATGCGTGTCGAGAGGCAAAAGACCATCCGTCAGCTCCAGAGGATAATGCGTATCGGGATCCACACACCCTTTCTCGGCGATGCGGATATAGCTCAACCCCTCGGTACGGTCGAAACCGAAGAAACCCCGGCACGGGTCGGACGGGCTATAATTGGGGAAATAAAAGGCGGGATGTGCGCCTATCTGAAAGTACAGGTCCGTCGAAGCAGGATTCGTGACCTGCCAAAGCACGTCGATGCACTGGCCGTGCAGGCGATAGCCAATCTCGAGCACGAAGGGAAAAGGATATTTCTTGCGGGTCTCTTCCGTATCTGTCAGGCGATAGCGCAATTCATCGGCCGACTCTTGTATCAGTTCAAAGTCCATGTCACGGGCGAAGCCATGCTGGGAGAGCGGGTATACCTGTCCGTCGACGCGGTATTCCCCTTGCCAGACGGAGCCGACGATGGGAAAAAGCACGGGCGAATGACGTTTCCAATAAGCAGGATCGGCCTGCCAGAGGTATTCATGACCGTTGCGGACAATGCTGGTCAGCTCGGCACCGTGGGGCGACACCCGGAGTGTCAATTCGGAATTGGATAAAGTGTTCATAAAAGTATAGATAGTTGGTGTAAAATATGCTTCCTATTTGCCCGCAAAGTTATAGTAAAAGTCGGAAGAAAACAAGACAATCTTGCGGAAAGGTTTTGGTTCCGCCTCGGAAAGAGGCTGGCTTTCCTTCGCAAAGGCTTGCCCTTTCCTTCGCCGAGCCATTTGTATTTTTTCTCCTTCAAATCTCGCTTATTTCTGCACAAGTATGTACCTTTGCAGCATTAATAAAAAAGACAAGCAAGATGAAAAAGTTTATCCATGCCCAACGCTTCACGCCCAAAGGCTACTCTGATGACGTGGAAGCCAAGATACAGCAATACAAGAAAGAGGGCGTCCGCCTGCCTCAACGCCACCTGCTCCGCACCGCCGAACAACTGGCCGGCATCCGAGAGAGCGCCAAAATCAACACCGCCCTGCTGGATTACGTGGCCGCGAATATCCGCGAAGGCATGACTACGGCAGACGTAGATCACCTGGTGTATTGCTTCACCACCGACCACGACGCCATCCCCGCCCCCTTCCTCTACGAAGGATTCCCCAAGAGCGTGTGCGTCAGCATCAACGATGTAGTGTGCCACGGCATCCCCAGCACCCGGGAATACCTGAAGAGTGGCGACATCGTCAACGTAGACGTTTCCACAATATATAAAGGATATTTCTCCGATGCCTCGCGTATGTTCCTCATTGGCGAAGTCAGCCCTGAGCGGAAGCGCCTTGTGGAGGTGACGCGCGAATGCCGCGACATCGGCGTACGGATGGCACAGCCCTGGACACGCCTGGGCGACATAGGAGCCGCCATTCAGGAACATGCCGAGAAGAACGGATACTCCGTGGTGCGCGACCTCTGCGGACACGGATGCGGCGTCAAGTTCCACGAGGAGCCGGACGTAGAGCACTTCGGCCGCCGGGGCACAGGCATGATGATCGTGCCGGGCATGACCTTCACCATCGAGCCGATGATCAACGCCGGACGCTACGATGTCTGCATCGACGAGGAAGACGGGTGGACGGTATTCACGGACGACGGCTCGGACTCCGCCCAGTGGGAGAGCATGGTGCTCATCACAGAGACTGGAAATGAAATATTGACCGAATAAATCCCCTTTCCCCAATGAAAGCACTGAAAGAACGAATCCTGCGCGACGGCCGTTGCTTCCCCGGCGGCATCCTGAAAGTAGACAATTTCATCAATCACCAGATGGATCCCATCCTGATGAAATCCATCGGCGTGGAGTTTGTCCGGCGGTTTGCCTCGACCGACATCAACAAAATCATCACCGTCGAGGCCAGCGGCATCGCTCCCGCCATCATGGTGGGCTATCTGCTGGAGTTGCCCGTGGTCTTCGCCAAGAAGAAGAAACCCAGTACGATGGAGAACATGCTGGTGACATCCGTCTATTCCTTCACCAAGCAGCGCAACTACGACATCTGCGTCAGCCGTGACTTCCTTTGCCCGGGCGACAGGGTGTTGTTCATCGACGACTTCCTGGCCAACGGCAATGCAGCCAAAGGCATCATCGACCTGGTGAATCAGGCGGGCGCCGAACTGGTGGGCATGGGCTTCATCATCGAGAAAGCTTTCCAGCACGGCGGCGACGAGCTTCGTGCGGAAGGCATCCACGTGGAGTCGCTGGCCATCATTGAGAGTCTGGATAATTGTGAAATAAAGATACGCTGACTTGTGAAACATGGAAGAGCTACAACCCTCCCCCACACCTGGCAATGGGCTCATCTACGGGCTGAATGACCGCCCGCCCTTTAAGGAAGCCTTCTTCGCCGCACTGCAACACTTGCTGGCCATCTTCGTAGCCATCATCACCCCACCCCTCATCATCGCCGGCGCCTTGAAGCTGGATGCAGAAACCACGGGCTACCTGGTGTCCATGGCACTCTTTGCTTCGGGCATTTCCACCTTCGTGCAGTGCCGGCGCTTCGGGTGCATCGGGACGGGCCTGCTCTGCATCCAGGGCACCAGTTTCTCGTTCATCGGTCCCATCATCGCGGCGGGCATGGCGGGCGGACTTCCCCTGATATTCGGCTCGTGCATGGCAGCCTCATGCGTGGAGATGGTCATCAGCCGTTTGCTGAGGTACACGCGACGTATCATCACCCCGCTCATCTCGGGCATTGTGGTGACCCTCATCGGCATGAGTCTCATCAAGGTGGGCATCACGGCTTGTGGCGGAGGAGCTATTGCACAAGCCGATGGCACGTTCGGAAGCCTGCGCTACGTGGGATTGGCTGCATTGGTGCTGGTGCTCATCATCTTCTTCAACCGCAGCAGCAACCGCTATCTACGCATGAGCTCCATCGTTATCGGGCTGGTCATCGGCTATGCGGTGGCTTGGATGATGGGGATGGTGGACTTCTCATCAATCAAAAGTTACGGCGGCTTCAATCTGCCTCTGCCTTTCCGTTACGGGCTGGACATCAACGTGTCGTCGTTCATCGCTTTAGGTCTGATTTTTATGATTACAGCTATTGAAGCTTATGGAGACATCACGGCCAACTCGCTCATTTCGGGTGAACCGGTGGAAGGTGACAAGTTCATCCGCCGTGCTTCGGGAGGTATCTTGGCCGACGGTTTCAACTCGATGCTGGCAGGAGTGTTCAACTCCTTTCCCAACTCCATCTTCGCGCAAAACAACGGCATGATTCAGCTCACCGGTGTGGCCAGCCGCTATGTGGGCTACTATATTGCCGGCTTCCTCGTCCTTCTGGGATTGTTTCCTGCTGTAGGATTGGTGTTTTCACTGATGCCCGAACCGGTATTGGGAGGTGCCACGCTACTGATGTTCGGCACGGTAGCGGCCGCCGGCATCCGCATCATCGCCGCGCAGCCTATCAATCGGAAGGCTACGCTGGTTATGGCGGTCAGCTTCTCGCTGGGATTGAGCGTGGAGTTAGTACCGGATATTCTCAACCAGTTGCCCGAAACTTTGCGCGGCATCTTCTCCTCGGGCATCACCACGGGGGGACTGGCGGCCATCCTATCCAACATCCTGATTCAGGTGAAAGAATAAAATCCTGTCCGCAATGGGGATATATGCAAAAAAGAAGGTGTGTCTCACGACACACCCTCTTCCCTTACAAAAAAATTACTCAAAAAACATTTTCCAATCAATATATACGATTACTGAGCCAGCTTGCCGTTAGAACCGAGCACGTTGATGATTTTGTGCTTGTACAGCTTCTCCATCTCGTCGCGAGCCGGACCCAGATACTTGCGCGGGTCGAACTCAGCGGGCTTCTCGGCAAATACCTTGCGGACAGCAGCCGTCATGGCCAAACGAGAGTCAGAGTCGATGTTAATCTTGCAGACAGCCGACTTAGCAGCCTTACGCAACTCGTCTTCGGGGATACCGATAGCAGCTTCCAGCTTGCCGCCGTATTGGTTGATCATGTCTACATATTCCTGAGGAACAGAAGAAGATCCGTGCAGCACGATGGGGAAGCCCGGCAGTTTCTCCATCACAGCATCCAGCACGTCGAATGCCAAAGGAGGAGGAACCAAACGGCCCGTAGCAGGGTCAACGTGGCACTGTTCGGGTTTGAACTTGTATGCGCCGTGGGAAGTACCAATAGAGATGGCCAAACTGTCACAACCCGTGCGAGTAGCGAAGTCGATCACTTCCTCGGGGTTCGTATACGTATGATGTTCGGCAGATACCTCGTCTTCGACACCAGCCAATACGCCCAGCTCGCCTTCAACGGTCACATCATACTGGTGGGCATATTCAACGACTTTCTTCGTCAAGGCGACGTTTTCCTCATAAGGCAAGTGTGAACCGTCGATCATGACAGAAGAGAAGCCCATATCCACGCAAGACTTGCACAGCTCGAAGCTGTCGCCGTGGTCCAAGTGAAGCACGATTTCGGGGTGTTCGCAGCCCAATTCCTTGGCATACTGAACGGCACCTTCGGCCATGTAACGCAGCAAAGTCTGGTTGGCATAGTTGCGGGCACCCTTGGAAACCTGCAGGATCACCGGGCTCTTCTCTTCGGAAGAAGCTTTGATGATGGCTTGCAACTGCTCCATGTTGTTGAAGTTGAATGCCGGGATGGCATAACCGCCTTTGATGGCACGCGCAAACATCTCTTTGGTGTTTACGAGACCTAACTCTTTGTAATTAACCATGTTGTTTATAATTTATTGTTAGTGAATAAAAATTCTATGCAAAAATAAGCATTCTCTGCCAAATACAAAGCAGGGAGGGGCAAATTATTTTCTGCTCCTCCCCGCAATTTGTAGACTATTTAAGAGGCATGAACATTATTTAATAATTCGCCCCTCTTGTAGAATCACTCCTGCTGCAAATCCACCGCATAGCTGGCTCGCTTGCCGGAGGGGAACATGCCGGTGATGAACAACACTTGCTCGGGCGATTGCGTGGCAGCTTTCAGCTCGGCCTCCAGGTCGTCCACCGTCTTCATGCTCTTGCCGTTGACTTTGAGGATGATGAACCCCTTGCGGATGCCGGCGTCCTTCATCTTGCCGGTGCTCACGCCGGTCACCTCCAAGCCATAGCCCAGGTTGAGCTGGCGTTTCAGTTCCGTGCTGACGGGCTTGAACGCTGCGCCCAGGATTTCCATGCCACGGTCCTTGACCACCTTGGTGTTGCCCTGCGAGTTCTTGAGCGTCAGGGTGACTTCCTTCTCCTTCTTGTCGCGGACGATGATGGCTTTCACCTTGTCGCCCGGACGATGCTTGGCCAGGATTTGCTGCAGGTCGGTGAACTTGTGTATCTTTTGGCCATCCAGCTTGATGATGACGTCCTTCTCTTGCAGGATGCCTGCGGCAGACCCGCCATCCAATACTTCGGCCACATAGACGCCCTCGGTGACGCCCAGTTCGTCGGCTCGCTTCTTGATATCTTCCACTTGCTCGTCGCTCATCTGCAACTCCGTGGAGAAGTCACCGCCCCGGATGCCCAACAGGGCGCGTTGCACGGTGCCGTATTGCTTGAGGTCGGACACTACCTTCTTCATGATGTTCGTGGGGATGGCAAATCCGTAGCCCGAATAACTTCCGGTGGGCGAATAGAGCATCGCGTTGATGCCTACCAGTTCGCCACGCGCGTTGACCAACGCGCCACCACTGTTTCCTTGGTTGATGGCGGCATCCGTCTGGATAAAGGACTGGATGGTGGCACCTTGTCCGTTGGCGGCGCTGGAGCCGATGTCACGCGCCTTGGCACTGACGATACCCGCCGTCACCGTAGAGCTGAGACTGAAGGGATTGCCCACGGCCAGCACCCACTCGCCTACCTTCAGCGCATCCGAGTCTCCCACGGGCAGCGTGGGGAAGTCATCGCCTTCAATCTTGAGCAGGGCGAGGTCAGTGTCGGGGTCGGTGCCGATGATACGTCCCTTGAACTCGCGCTCGTCATTGAGCTTGACGGTAATCTCGTCGGCGTCCTCCACCACGTGGTTATTGGTCACGATGTAGCCGTCGGTGGAGATGATGACGCCCGAGCCGAAGCCCACGCGGGGTTGCGTCTTCACCTGACGTTCCTGCCCACGGGGATCGCCGAAGAAGAAGTCGAAGATGTCCGGCATGGTGCGCACGGTCTGCGTGCGTCCCAACTGCGTAGAACGAATGTGCACCACCGCATGCACCGATGCTTCGGCGGCCTGGGTCAAGTCCACCGGCTGGGCGCTGACGGCACCGAGGCCTCCGGCCAAGCGCAAGTTATCGGGATTCTGGCGGAACAATTCATTGAAGGTGGCCGAAGCCTCCTGGCGGTTGCTGAGCAACTGGTAGGCGGTGAAGCCACCCACGCCCGAGCTGAGGAGCACGATGGCGGCCACGCCCATGATTTTCTTTGCTGTCTGTTTCATAATCAATATCACCTTTAAATGTTAATATTCGGGTTTGTTTTAAGATTTCGACGTTAAAATAACGACAAAAATCATTCACTTATTCCCCTTTTCCCGAAAATTTGTTCACCTTTAACAATGCCCGTTTGGGGCTTAACAGGGGTTAACGGCGGGGACTGACAATTTAGCATTTCTGCACGATTGCCGAGTGTTAAAGGACTGACAGGAAGACAGCAGTCGCCCTACGGCTTGATTTTCTTCTTATATTGCTCATAGCGGTCGATGACTTCACGCACGAAGGCGTGCGTTTCCGTCCCGTGGAAATAGCCGAACTTGCACACCGGGTCGGTAAAGTACTCCTCGTTGCTCTTCAGGAGGATGTACTTCTCCACATTGTCGCGCCAGACGTGGGGGTCCTTGCCATACTTCTCGGCCAGCGCCATGGCGTCCAGCACGTGGCCGATGCCGGAGTTGTAGGAGGCGAGGACGAAATTGGTCCGCTCGGGTTCGGGGATGGCGGTGAAGTTCTGTGCCGTAAGCCCCAAGTATTTCACCGCCGCGCGAACGCTCTCTTCGGCATTCTGCTCGCGCCCGGAGGGCACGCCCATGGCCCGTGCGGTGGAGGGCATGAGTTGCATCAATCCCTTGGCTCCCGCCCACGACACGGCCGTGGTGTCGAAGTTGGATTCCTTGTAGGCCAGGGAGGCCAGTAGCCGCCAATCCCAGCCGATCTGCGGGGCATATTTCTTGAAGAGGGTGTCGTAGTGCGAGATGATGCCCTGGCTCAGCGAGAGGATGGGCGTATGGGGCAGTTCCTTGCTCGTCTCGAAGTAGCGCTTCATGCTGGCCGTGTAGGCGGGCGAGGCGGCGTTGTGGCGTTGCCACTCGTCGGCGGCGGCGGCCAGCAGGGGGCAGTCG
>JAHLFO010000081.1 GCA_018883785.1 Candidatus Bacteroides intestinipullorum | reverse complement strand
TGGAAGCCGAGGTGCCCTCCGTCAGCGCGCAGCAAAACGACAATGCCTCCCTGCTGGCCACTTATCTTGACTTCATCCGCCTGCGCAACACCTACCCCGCCCTGGCCACGGGCACGATGTCCAAACATCCGGTGTACAACGAGACGAACGATGCCTATCCCTCATTGGCCGCCTGGTACATGACGCAAGGCGACCAGCAGATGTTGGTGTTGCACAACTTCGGCGACACGGCCATCGAACTGCCCCTGACCGACGCTGTGCAGAAAGCCGTGGCCACGCAAGGCACGGTGGAGCAAGCCACGCAAGACGGACAGACAATGATTCGCTTGGGCGGATACGCTTCGGCGGTCTATCTGCTGGAATAAAAGCAGTGGTTAGTGATGAGTGATTAGTGGTTAGCGATGAGTAAAGCGCCTGCTTAATCCCTAATCACTAAACACTCATCACTAACCATTATCACTGTTTATAAGTGCAAATAGGAAATATCCAATTCTGAAACTATGTTATAGAACATAAGAAAGCACCCTCAATCCTTTGCAGGTTTCAGAAAAGGACGTATCTTTGCAGCGCAGTTGGGAAACTGCTAGAAAGTATTTTTCATAGGCTAAAATTAGATTAATAGGTAATTAGGTAAAGAAAGTTTTCGATTAGGTAATTGAAGTTTGTTTTTAAAGGTAAAAGTAAAGATTGATTTTAGGTAAACACTTGGATTAAAAAAAGAAAAGCATCTCGCTTTTCTTTTTATGTGGGACGAGGGGTTCGTGAGAACTGACTCGTTTTTTTATGCCCCTGCCCAAACTCACAGAAGCCCCAGGCAAGGCTCCTGTATTCTCAATTAGACACTCCATCCGATAAAATTTCAATCATTCTGCTATTTATTCACAGAAATTGCAATCACATATTGATATTATTCCTATATTTGCCGGACAAAATAACAATACACATAAAGTTTATGAGCTACCTGATAACCCCTGAAGGATATAAGCCCTTGCTTGACCTGAAGCAAACCGAGCTGGGAATCAAACAAATAAAAGAGTTTTTTCAACTAAACCTCTCGTCTGAACTGCGCTTGCGGCGTGTCACCGCCCCGCTTTTCGTACTGAAGGGCATGGGCATCAACGATGACTTGAACGGCGTGGAGCGGCCGGTCAGCTTCCCCATCAAAGACTTGGGCGATGCGCAAGCCGAAGTAGTGCATTCGCTGGCCAAGTGGAAACGCCTGACCTTGGCGGACTACCACATCGAACCCGGATATGGCATCTACACGGACATGAACGCCATCCGTGCCGATGAGGAACTGGGCAACCTGCACTCTCTCTATGTGGATCAGTGGGACTGGGAAAGGGTCATCACACCAGAAAACCGCAACGTGGAATTCTTGAAGGAAATCGTGACCCGTATCTATGCCGCCATGGTGCGTACCGAATACATGGTCTACGAGATGTATCCCCAAATCAAGCCCTGCCTGCCCGAAAAACTTCACTTCATCCACGCCGAAGAGCTGCGCCAGCTCTATCCGAACTTGGAACCCAAATGCCGCGAACACGCCATCACCCAGAAATATGGCGCGGTGTTCATCATCGGTATCGGGTGCAAACTCGGTGACGGCAAGAAGCACGACGGGCGTGCACCGGACTATGATGACTACACCAGTCCGGGACTGAACGACTTGCCGGGACTGAACGGTGATCTGGTCTTGTGGGACAACGTGCTCCAGCGCAGCATCGAACTCTCGTCCATGGGCATCCGTGTAGACAAAGAAGCCTTGGTGCGCCAGCTCAAGCTGGAAGGCGAAGAAAAACGCCTGGAACTTTATTTCCACAAACGGTTGATGAATGACACCCTGCCCTTGTCCATAGGAGGCGGCATCGGACAGTCACGCTTGTGCATGTTCTACCTGCGCAAAGCGCACATTGGCGAAATTCAAGCCAGCATCTGGCCGGAAGAAATGCGCAAAACATGCCTGGCACATCAGATACATCTTATTTAACGGGCGTTGCCCGAAGAGGATGTATCATAATGACAAACAGCTATCATTCTGTCATGTTGAGCGAAGCGAAGTCGAAACATCTCACTTAACCAATCTTGAGATCCCTCGGCTACGCTCGGGATGACAGAATGATAGGTAATCTCTATTTTGGCACACCCTCTAAAAACCTATCATCAAACTACTTATGAACGTACAGATAGAAGAAAGTTGGAAAGAACGGCTTCAACCGGAATTTGATAAAGCGTATTTCAGCACCTTGACCGACTTCGTGCGGGACGAATACAGCAAAGGAACGGTATATCCTCCCGGTCGGCTGATATTCAATGCTTTCAATCTCTGCCCATTTGACAAGGTAAAAGTGGTCATCATCGGGCAAGACCCCTATCATGGACCGGGACAGGCACACGGCCTTTGCTTCTCCGTGAATGACGGAGTGGCTTTCCCTCCATCACTGGTCAATATCTTCAAGGAAATCAAGAATGACATCGGCACAGACATGCCTGCTACAGGCAACCTCACCCGATGGGCACAGCAAGGCGTGCTGCTGCTGAACGCCACGCTGACCGTGCGTGCCCACCAAGCTGGCTCCCACCAAGGACATGGATGGGAAACCTTCACAGATGCCGTCATCCGTATTCTGGCCGAAGAGAAAGAGCACTTGGTATTCATCTTGTGGGGAGCGTATGCCCAACGCAAAGGTGCCTTCATCGACCGCAACAAACATCTGGTCCTCACTTCGGCCCACCCGTCTCCCCTCTCGGCCTACAACGGTTTCTTCGGCAATAAACATTTCAGCCGCGCCAACCAATACCTGGAGGAGCACGGGGAGGCGCCAATCATTTGGTAAGTGAATGTGCCTTATAACGCCCCGAACGTCTTCTTCCCGTGGACATAGTATTGCCAAAGCAAGCTGAAACCTTTCCGCTCGGGGATAGCCGTGCTCAATGCCATGCGCTTGTTCTCTGCCCGGTCAGCGGACAAGGCTGGTTTCATAGCCCGATAGGAACAGCGTGCCTGCACCACGGCCCACGCATTTGCGAACTGCAACAAAAGCACATAATGCAGGGCTGCCACATAGTCCAAGAGAGCACGCATCCGCATTACTGGTTTCAATTCGGTGTCCGGCAGGTTCTTGTAGAGCATCAACAAGTTGTTGCGGAAATTCAAGAAAGTCTTGCGCGGATTCTCCTTCTTCAAGGTTGCTGCTCCTACATGATACACCACGCTCTGAGGCACACACACCAACCCTCGTCCCCGAGCCCGTAGACGCCAACACAAGTCAATCTCTTCCATGTGGGCAAAGAACCTGGCGTCCAATCCACCTGCTTCCACATAATCCCTCCGGCGGATGAAAAGCGCAGCACCCGACGCCCAAAACACAGGCACCACCGTGTCATATTGCCCCTGGTCCTCCTCCACTTCCCCCATCAAACGGCCCCGACAGAACGGGTATCCATACCGGTCTATGTATCCGCCGGAAGCTCCGGCATATTCAAAGCGGGTACGCTGATGATAGCTGAGCAATTTGGGTTGGCAAGCCGCAACCTCGGGATGCACGTCCATATAGGCCAACAACGGCTCAAGCCAATGTTCAGTCACCTCTACATCCGAGTTGAGCAAAACAACATATTCAGCCTTCACCTGCTCCAAAGCCCGGTTGTATCCCTCGGCAAATCCATAATTCTCTGCCAGCCGGACCTGACGAACTGAAGGGAACTCACGGGAAACCACCTCGACCGAATCGTCCATCGAACCATTATCAGCCACCCACACCACTGCTCCATCCGCCTCGGAATAGCGGACCACCCCAGGCAGGAACCGGCGCAACATCGCGCATCCATTCCAATTCAATATCACTACAGCAACCTTATCCATATTCATCTCAGAATCTCCCCTTGCAACGCCGAACCATCCGCATTAAAATCTCCCAACCGAACATTCACCACTTGATTGTCCAACGCATCATCGTGCGGCACCTCCACCCGTATATAATTAGGTGTAAAGCCGTGCATCGGCATTCCGGGTTTTGGACGCTCCAATAACACTGGCATCGTCTGCCCCTTGTGTCGGGCATAAAAAGCCTGCCATTTCTCCTCCGACAATTCCAGCAACCGCTGGCTACGCTTATGCTTTTCTTGTGGCGAAACCACGTAATCTATCTTCAACGCCTGCGTGCCGGGACGCTCGGAGTAGCTGAAAACGTGCAATTGAGTCACATCAAGCCCCTGCAAGAAGGCATACGAACGCTCAAAATATTCATCCGTCTCGCCCCGGGTACCCACGATCACGTCCACGCCGATAAAGGCATCGGGCATCTCCGACTTGATACGCTGCACCTTGGATGCAAACAAATCCGTATCATACCGACGACGCATCAGCTTCAACACCTCGTCGCAACCCGATTGCAACGGGATATGAAAATGGGGCATGAAACGGCGGGAAGAGGCCACATAGTCTATGATTTCATCCGTCAGCAGATTAGGCTCGATGGACGATATGCGATAGCGCTCCACGCCATCCACCTCGTCCAAGGCTTTCACCAAATCCAAGAATGTCTCGCCAGTGGAACGTCCGAAATCACCAATATTCACGCCGGTCAGCACGATCTCCTTCCCTCCTTCGGCTACGGCTTGACGGGCCTGCTCCACCAGGGAAGCTATGCTGCCGTTCCTGCTACGACCACGCGCGAAAGGAATGGTGCAGTACGAACAAAAGTAATCGCATCCATCTTGTACTTTAAGGAAGAAACGGGTACGGTCGCCCCGCGAACACGAAGGGACAAAGCTACGGATGTCCTTCAAAGCAGACGTATGCGCTTCGCCCTGTACCTTCTTCTGCAAATCACCAAGGTAGAGCAGCAAATCTTTCTTCTGTTCGGCACCCAAGACGACATCCACCCCCCGGATACCCGCCACAGTCTCCGGCTTCAGCTGCGCATAGCAGCCCGTCACCACGACAAAAGCTCCCGGATGTTGCTTCGTCAGCCTATGGATGGCTTGGCGGCACTTCTTATCGGCAACTTCGGTCACCGAACAAGTATTCACCACACAGATATCAGCTTTCTCCCCTCGGCGGGCTGTCCGTACGCCGGCTTCTTGCAAAATGCGGGCTATGGTGGACGTCTCCGAAAAATTCAATTTGCAGCCCAACGTATAATACACGGCTGTCTTATCCTGAAAAATAGTTGTATCTATCATAATTATCCGTCAAGTATTCCGCAAAGGTACGCATAATTATCAGTTCAGCGGCAGCCCCCGACCTTTTTTCTACGCCGAAACTGTTACAATCGAGTGACGAAAAGACGGTAAAAAGGCATAATCCACAAAAATTCATAAAAAAAATCGCCGTTTGCGATACAACATATCCAAAAAGTCCATACCTTTGCGACGTTTTAATAAAGCAATTGATTGTATTACGTTTTAAAAAGCAAAAGAAAATGAAAAAGTTAGTTTTGATGGCCGTAGCCATTGTAGCCGTATCTTTCGCATCTTGTGGTGGTAACAAAGCAGCTAATGCTGAAGCTACTGAAACCGCAGCTCCTGCTACTGAAGAAGTAGCCGCTGCTAACGACAGCGCTGCTGTAGTTGCTGACAGCACAGCTACTGACTCTGCCGCAGTTGCCGAATAATTCGGTCGGCCGATAAGGCTTAAGAGAGAATTGAAAGTCTGACGTGCGCAAGCACCCAGACTTTTTTTGTGCCCGTCCGTCTGGGGCAGTGATTCTTCAAAAAGAGGCTCTTGACAAAACTAAAGAGGCATTTGGTGAAGCCAAAGAGGCACTTAACGACCGCCAAAGAGGCACTTTGCGGCCGTCAAAGAGGCACTTAGACCAACCAACGCTATACGCATACAGCCATGTGCCTATCGTTGTTGTGCAAAAAATAGAGGAAAGCAAGTGGAAAAATTCCCCGGTGTCGAGGAAATTATGTACCTTTGCATACCTTTTTATATATAAGTAACGACGACACAGATGAAGAATATCCGCAACTTTTGCATCATCGCCCATATTGACCACGGCAAGTCCACGCTGGCAGACCGCCTGCTGGAGTACACCCACACCATACAAGTGACCGAAGGACAAATGCTGGACGACATGGACTTGGAGCGCGAACGTGGCATCACCATCAAGAGCCACGCCATACAGATGGAATACGAATACCAAGGCGAGAAGTACATCCTCAACCTCATTGATACCCCGGGACACGTGGACTTCTCCTACGAAGTATCCCGCTCCATCGCCGCCTGCGAAGGCGCACTGCTCATCGTGGACGCCTCGCAAGGCGTGCAGGCGCAGACCATATCCAACCTCTACATGGCCATCGAGCACGACTTGGAAATCATTCCCGTCATCAACAAGTGTGACATGGCCAGTGCCAATCCCGACGAAGTGGAGGATGAAATCATCGAACTCCTCGGCTGCAAGCGCGAGGAGATCATCCGCGCATCGGGCAAGACCGGCATGGGTGTCCCCGAGATACTCCAAGCTGTCGTAGAGCGCATCCCTCACCCCGAAGGCGACGAGGAAGCCCCGCTGCAAGCCCTCATCTTCGACTCTGTATTCAACTCCTTCCGCGGCATCATCGCTTACTTCAAAATAGAGAACGGCATCATCCGCAAAGGCGACAAAGTGAAGTTCTTCAACACCGGCAAGGAGTACGAGGCCGATGAGGTAGGCGTGCTCAAGATGGACCTCGTGCCACGCAACGAACTGCGTACCGGCGACGTGGGTTACATCATCTCCGGTATCAAGACTTCGCGCGAGGTAAAAGTGGGCGACACCATCACCCACATTGCCCGGCCTTGCTCCGAAGCCATCGCCGGCTTCGAGGAAGTGAAGCCCATGGTCTTTGCCGGTGTCTATCCCATTGAAGCCGAGGACTTCGAAGACTTGCGCAGCTCGCTCGAGAAGCTTCAGCTGAACGATGCCTCGCTCACCTTCCAGCCCGAATCATCATTGGCGCTCGGCTTCGGCTTCCGTTGCGGCTTCTTGGGATTACTGCACATGGAAATCGTGCAGGAGCGTCTGGATCGCGAGTTCGACATGAACGTCATCACCACCGTCCCCAACGTGTCCTACAAGGTGTACGACAAGCAGGGCGGTTGTACCGAGGTGCACAATCCCGGGTCCATGCCGGACGCCACCCTCATCGACCATATCGAGGAGCCCTACATACGCGCGTCGGTCATCACGCAGACCACCTACATCGGCCCCATCATGACCCTCTGCCTGGGCAAGCGCGGCGAGCTGGTGAAGCAAGAGTACATCTCCGGTAACCGCGTCGAGATCTATTACGACATGCCGCTGGGAGAAATCGTCATAGACTTCTACGACAAACTGAAGTCCATCTCCAAAGGCTATGCCTCCTTCGACTACCATCCCAACGGTTTCCGCCCCTCCAAACTCATCAAGCTGGATATTCTGCTGAACGGCGAACCGGTGGATGCTCTCTCTACCCTGACTCACGTGGATAACGCCTACGACTTGGGTCGCCGCATGTGCGAGAAGCTCAAGGAACTCATACCTCGCCAACAGTTTGAGATAGCCATTCAAGCTGCCATAGGAGCCAAGATCATTGCGCGCGAAACCATCAAGGCCGTCCGCAAAGATGTTACGGCCAAGTGTTATGGCGGCGACGTCAGCCGCAAGCGCAAACTGCTGGAAAAGCAGAAGCGCGGAAAGAAGCGAATGAAGCAAATAGGCACGGTGGAAGTCCCCCAGAAAGCCTTCCTTGCCGTCCTCAAGTTGGACTAACAAAGGGGTGATTCATGGGTTATGTTACACAACATAGTTTAGTAACACCATTCAGATGCTTGCACGATTGCCAGATAATTCCTAATTTGCGCCCCACTAAAGACAAGGACGTGCGCAAAGCATGTCAAGTATTCACATATTATTATATATAATATCATGAAAGTGTATCAAACCCATGAAATTAAAAACATCGCCCTCTTGGGCAATGACGGTGCAGGTAAGACCACTCTCACAGAAGCTTTGCTCTATGAGAGTGGCATCATAAAACGCCGCGGCAGAATAACTGCCAAGAATACAGTCAGCGACTATTTCCCCGTAGAGCAAGAGTATGGTTACTCGGTATTCTCCACCGTATTCCATGTGGAATGGAATGGAAAGAAGCTGAACATCATTGACTGCCCGGGAAGCGACGACTTCGTAGGCGCGGCCATCACCGCCCTAAATGTCACAGACACTGCCATCTTGCTGCTCAACAGCCAATATGGCGTGGAAGTAGGCACACAAAACCATTTCCGTTATACGGAGAAACTGGGTAAACCGGTCATCTTCTTAGTCAACCAACTGGATAGCGACAAATGCGACTACGACCATTTGCTGGAACAGCTCAGGGGCATCTATGGCTCCAAGGTCGTACCTGTACAGTATCCCCTCAACCCTGGTCCCAACTTCAACGCACTCATTGACGTGCTGCTGATGAAAAAATACTCTTGGGGGCCCGAAGGCGGTGCTCCTACCATTGAGCCAATCCCGGAAGAAGAGATGGAGAAAGCCACAGAATGGCACAAGGCACTCGTGGAAGCTGCAGCAGAACATGACGAAGCCCTGATGGAGAAATTCTTCGAAGCCGATTCACTCACCGAAGACGAGATGCGCGAAGGCATCCGCAAAGGACTTGCTGCCCGCGGGATGTTCCCCGTCTTCTGCGTATGCGCAGGCAAGGACATGGGCGTACGCCGCCTTATGGAATTCTTGGGCAACGTGGTGCCGTTCGTGGACGAAATGCCCCCGGTACACAACACACGCGGTGAAGTGGTCAACCCCGACCCCAAAGCACCGACATCGCTCTACTTCTTCAAGACAGCTGTAGAACCACACATCGGAGACGTGCAGTACTTCAAGGTAATGTCGGGCACCGTACACGAAGGTGACGACTTCTCCAATGCTGACCGGGGCTCCAAAGAGCGCATGGCACAGTTGTATGTTTGCGCAGGTGCCAACCGCATCAAAGTAGAAGAACTGGTGGCCGGTGACATAGGCTGTACAGTAAAACTCAAGGACGTGCACACAGGCAACACGCTTAACGCAAAAGGAGCTGAAAATCGCTTCAATTTTATCAAGTACCCCAACTCCAAGTACTCCCGCGCCATCCGTCCGGTAAATGAAGCCGACACGGAAAAGATGATGTCCATCCTCAACCGCATGAAGGAGGAAGACCCCACATGGGTGGTAGAGCAATCCAAGGAATTGCGTCAGACCATCGTTCATGGACAAGGCGAGTTCCACCTCCGTACACTCAAGTGGCGTTTGGAAAACAACGAGAAGTTGCCCGTCATCTACGAAGAACCGCGCATCCCATATCGCGAGACCATCACCAAAGCCGCTCGTGCCGACTATCGTCACAAGAAGCAATCCGGCGGTGCCGGTCAGTTCGGCGAAGTTCACCTGATTGTTGAACCTTACTACGAAGGCATGCCCGCACCGGACACTTATAAATTCAATGGCCAAGAATTCAAGATGAACGTGAAGTCCACCGAAGAAATCCCATTGGAATGGGGCGGCAAACTGGTGTTTATCAACAGTGTGGTGGGCGGTGCCATTGATGCACGCTTTATGCCGGCCATCCTCAAGGGAGTCATGTCCCGCATGGAGCAAGGTCCGTTGACCGGTTCGTATGCCCGCGACGTACGCGTCATTGTCTATGACGGCAAGATGCACCCCGTGGACTCCAACGAAATCTCGTTTATGCTGGCTGGACGCCATGCCTTTAGCGATGCCTTCAAGAACGCAGGTCCCAAGATTTTGGAGCCTATCTATGATGTGGAAGTGTTTGTCCCCTCTGACAAGATGGGCGATGTGATGAGTGACTTACAAGGCCGTCGCGCCATGATCATGGGCATGAGCAGCGAAGCCGGCTACGAAAAATTGGTAGCCAAAGTACCCTTGAAGGAGATGTCCTCCTACTCCACGGCACTCAGTTCCTTGACAGGCGGACGCGCTTCGTTCATCATGAAGTTCGCCAGCTATGAACTTGTTCCTGGCGATGTCCAAGAAAAGCTAATTAAGGAATTTGAAGCTAAGCAAAGCGAAGAATAAATATCTTCCGGATTTGACATCCGACATCATGTATCACGAGCCGTTGTCCCCAAACGGGGTACAACGGCTTTCTTGTGACAATTGTCTACAGAATAGTATTCAATTTACTCACATCAAAATTTAATAGACCACAGATTTTGGGGAACACTTAATTTTTTATTAAATTTGCAAACCAAATCACCTTCTGCTTTGTTATACTATTGATAGGAGAAGCTAAAAGATGAGATTCGGTTAATTAACAAGAATTGCAAGGTTAAATCTGGTTAACCTACTCGGAATGTTAATTAGGGATAGTTAATTTTGCTGCCATGAAAAAGTCAACGATATGGATTTTAGGCATCGTCATGGGGTTGTCCTTTCTCAGTTTGCTGTATCTTCAAATCAGCTACATTGAGAAGATGGCCAAGATGCGCAATGAGCAGTTTGATGAATCGGTGAAGCGCGCCTTGATGGCTGCTTCCAAAGATGTGGAGTCGGAAGAGGTCGAACGTTGGCTACGTGAAGACATCTCCGAAGCTGAAAAGAAGGCGTGGGAACAATCGCGGAGCAGCGGGGTGACTCAATCCCAACGCATCGAAATGTCCTTGTCGAATGGCATTATCCATTCCCACTCCTTGGAATTCAAAAGTTTCAGCAAGGAACCTTCGCGGTTGCCGCGTGCCATGATTTCGCGCAAGCATGGTGTCAAGACCATCCCGAAGACCTCACGCACATTGGCAGACATGTACAAGGAGAGATTCTTGTATCAACGGGCTTTGGTGGACGAGGTGGTGTGGCAAATGATCTACCAAGCCAGCAACAAGCCCTTGCAAGAGCGCGTCAACTTCAAGAAGCTGGACGAGTTTATACAGTCCGGATTGGTAGACAACGGCATAGACCTACTCTACCACTTCAAAGTGATAGACGGGGAAGGTCGCGAGGTGTATCGCTGCGGTGATTATACGGATGTAGGGAGTGAACATTCTTATTCACAACCTTTGTTCCTCAACGACCCGCCCGCACGGATGAGCGTGGTAAAGATTCATTTTCCCGAAAGGCAAAATTACATTTATGATTCCATCGGGTTTATGATTCCGTCCTTGATATTCACATTCGTGCTGCTGATCACGTTCATCTTCACCATCTACGTCGTCTTCCGGCAAAAGAAGTTGACAGAGATGAAGAATGACTTCATCAACAACATGACACACGAGTTCAAGACGCCAATATCGACCATCTCACTGGCTGCACAGATGCTGAAAGACCCAGCTGTGGGCAAGTCGCCGGCCATGTTCCAGCACATATCGGGCGTCATCAACGACGAGACCAAACGCCTGCGCTTCCAAGTGGAAAAAGTGTTGCAGATGTCCATGTTCGACCGGCAGAAGGCCACTCTGAAGATGAAAGAATTGGATGTGAACGAACTAATAACGGGCGTTGTCAACACTTTCGCTTTAAAAGTGGAGCGATACAACGGCAAGATTGACACAGAGTTGGAGGCAGAAGACCCCTTCATTGAAGCGGACGAGATGCACATCACCAACGTCATATTCAACTTGATGGACAACGCCGTGAAGTACAAACGTCCGGACGAGGATCTGAAACTGGTGGTACGGACATGGAACGAGCCGGGCAAGGTGATGATTTCCGTGCAGGATAACGGCATCGGCATCAAGAAAGAGAATTTGAAAAAGATATTTGATAAGTTCTATCGCGTGCATACAGGTAATCTGCACGATGTGAAAGGGTTCGGACTCGGCTTGGCTTACGTCAAGAAAATTATAACCGACCATAAGGGCACTATTCGGGCCGAGAGCGAACTGAATGTAGGAACCAAGTTTATAATTGCATTACCTTTACTTAAAAATTGATACTGATATGGACGAGAAATTGCGTATTTTACTGTGCGAGGACGATGAAAACCTAGGCATGCTCCTGCGGGAATATTTGCAGGCCAAGGGTTATGCCGTGGAATTGTGTCCCGATGGCGAAGCCGGCTACAAGGCTTTCTTAAAAAACAAATATGATTTGTGTGTGTTTGATGTCATGATGCCCAAGAAGGATGGCTTCACACTGGCGCAGGAAGTGCGTGCCGCCAATGCCGAAATTCCCATCATCTTCCTGACCGCTAAAACCTTGAAGGAAGATATCCTGGAAGGTTTCAAGATCGGTGCGGACGACTACATCACCAAACCCTTCAGCATGGAGGAACTGACCTTCCGCATCGAGGCCATCTGGCGTCGTGTGCGTGGCAAGAAGAACAAACAGACCAACATCTATAAGATTGGCAAATTCACCTTTGACACGCAGAAGCAGATCCTCTCCACTCCTGAGAAGTCTACCAAACTGACCACCAAGGAAAGCGAACTGCTGGGACTGCTCTGTGCCCATGCCAACGAAATCCTCCAGCGCGACTTTGCCTTGAAGACCATCTGGATTGATGACAACTATTTCAACGCCCGCAGCATGGACGTGTATATCACCAAGTTGCGCAAGCACTTGAAAGAGGATGACTCCATCGAAATCATCAACATCCACGGCAAAGGCTACAAGCTGATTACGCCTGAACAAGACTAAGGCTTAACATTGAATCGGCAAAAAGAAAAAGGCTGCTCCGAAATCATGGGGCGGCCTTTTCTTTTTCCGAAAGATTGGCAAGGTCTTTGCGAGGAAGTGGCGGGGGCTTTGTCTTGCGAAAGCAGAAGATTATCGTTACCTTTGCCACACGAAAAAACAATGAAACAAGAATGAACCGTTTTTTTAAAATAGTATGCTTGCTCAGCCTGTGGATCATGCCCGATGTGCAGGCACAAGAAAAGTCATTTACTCCACCGTTTGACTTCCCTATCACCTTCAGTGGCAATTTCGGTGAAATACGCGCCAACCATTTCCACGGAGGGTTGGACTTCAAGACGGGAGGTGTCAGCGGCAAGCCGGTACGGGCCTTGGCCGACGGATACGTATCCCGCATACGGGTGACGCATGGATCAGGCTATGTGCTCCACGTCACTTATACTAATGGTTATACAACAATAAACCGCCACCTCAGTGCTTTTGTAGGCGAAATGGCCCGCCGGGTAGAAGACTTGCAATACGAAGAAGAGAGTTGGGAAGTGGACATTACCCCCACTCCTGATGAATATCCCGTACACGCCGGTCAGGTGATAGCTTTGAGCGGCAATACCGGCTATTCATTTGGCCCGCACCTGCATTTGGATGTAATAGAAGATGAGACGGGCGAAAGCGTAGACCCCTTGCCCTTTTTCAAGAAAGACGTCCGCGACCATACAGCACCTCGCGCCCAAGGCATCATGCTCTTTCCTCAACGGGATAAAGGCGTGGTGAATGGCAGCCAAGAACCACAAGCTTTCCCGTTGAATCCCCAAAAGCCAGTCACTGCATGGGGATGGGTAGGCATCGGCATCCGTGCTTACGATTACATGGAGGGCACTTCCAACCGTTATGGGGTACACACCGTGGTATTGGAGGTAGACAGCCAAGAGGTTTTCCGGAGTGTGATAGACCGTTTCAGCGACGACGAGAACCGATACATCAACTCATGGACCTATGGACAATACATGAAATCTTTCATCGAACCGGGCAATCACCTGCGTATGCTTCACGCCTCAAACGGAAACCGCGGACTGATCCGCATAGACGAGGAGCGTCCCTACAACTTCACGTACACCCTGAGTGATGCTTTGGGCAATACATCCCGGGTCAACTTCACGGTGCAAGGCAAGCGGATGGAGGTAAAACCTGTGCGCCATCGTGAAAAATACATTTTACATTGGGATCGTGTCAATGTCTTGCAGGAACCGGGGTTACATTTGGTTATTCCCAAAGGAATGCTCTACGAAGATGCTTATCTGGATTATGCCGTCCGTGCAGATAGCGGTGACATCGCCATGACCTACCGGCTGAACAACACGAACATCCCCCTGCATAGCTATTGCGACCTAAGCATCGCCTTGCGCAGGATGCCTATAGAGGACTCGACAAAGTATTACGTGGCAGGCGTGAACCGCCGTGGCAAAAAGTATTACGTGGGCGGACACTATGAAGACGGACGAATGAAGGTACGCATCCGTGAACTGGGCACTTATACGGTAGACATAGATACACTTCCTCCCACGCTGACACCTGTCAATCCCAAGAACTGGAGACGGACAGGACGCATTGTATTGAAGCCACGCGACCGGGAATCGGGCATCGCCACCTACCGGGGTACGATAGACGGGCATTATGCCCTCTTCGGCAAGCCCAACTCCATCAACGGAAACCTGGTGTGCGAACTGAAGCACGCGCGAATAGAAAAAGGCAAAATGCATCGGCTGGAGATGACCGTGACCGACCGTTGCGGCAACCGGACAACGGAACGCTACGATTTCACCTGGTAACAGATCATTCATTAAACACTAAAAACAATATGAACATTAAAAAACTGACACTCACCCTGCTTCTGGCAACGGCCGTGACCAATTATCTGCCCGCCTGCACCAATCTGATTGTGGGCAAGAATGCCTCGACGGATGGCTCTACCATCGTATCCTATTCAGCCGACTCCTACGGCTTGTTCGGCGAGTTGTATCATTATCCTGCGGGTATCCACCCCAAAGGCACCATGATAGACATCCACGAATGGGACACCGGCAAATACTTGGGACAGATTGAGCAAGCTCGCCAAACGTACAACGTGATTGGCAACATGAACGAATTCCAGCTGACTATCGGCGAAACCACCTTCGGCGGACGCCCGGAGCTGGTGGATACCACGGGCATCATCGACTACGGAAGCCTGATTTACCTGGGCCTGCAACGCTCCCGCAACGCTCGCGAGGCTATCAAGGTGATGACCGAACTGGTGCAAGAATATGGCTACTACAGCAGTGGCGAATCTTTCACCATCGCCGACCCTAATGAAATCTGGATCATGGAGATGATTGGCAAAGGTCCCGGCGTGCGCGGTGCCGTATGGGTAGCTGTCCGGGTGCCCGATGACTGCATCTCAGCTCATGCCAATCATAGCCGCATTCACCAGTTCGACTTGGACGACAAGGAGAACTGCATGTATTCATCCGATGTCATCTCTTTCGCTCGCGAAAAAGGCTATTTCAATGGAGTCAATAAGGACTTCAGCTTCTCCAAAGCCTACGCGCCGACCGGATTCGGCGAGTTGCGCTATTGCGAAGCCCGCGTATGGAGCTATTATAACATGTTCACCAACGATGGCCAGAAATACCTTTCTTATATAGAGGGCAATGACCCTACACCCATGCCGCTCTTTGTGAAGCCCAACCGCAAACTCTCCGTGCAAGATGTGAAAAACGCCATGCGCGACCACTATGAAGGCACCCCGCTCGACATCAGCCAAGACTTCGGCGCTGGTCCTTATCACGCTCCCTACCGCCTTTCTCCATTGGACTTTGAAGTAGACGGGCAGAAGTACTTCAACGAACGCCCTATCTCCACCCAACAAAGCGGTTTTGTATTTGTGGCACAGATGCGTGCCGACCTTCCCGATGCCATTGGCGGTGTCCTCTGGTTTGGCACAGACGATGCCAACATGACGGTCTTCACCCCGGTATATTGCTGCACGGACAAGGTACCCGTCTGCTATACACGCGTAGATGGAGCCGACTATATCACTTTCTCCTGGAACTCTTCTTTCTGGATATTCAATTGGGTGGCCAACATGGTTTATCCCCGTTATGACCTGCTGATTGGCGATGTCCGTGCCACGCAACAAGAACTGGAGAATACACTCAATGCCGCACAACCCGGCATCGAATCTGCTGCCCTAAAGTTGTGGGAGACCCATCCCGACCAGGCCAAGGCACTCCTGACCAACTACACCAACCAGACAGCCCAAAGCACGTTTGACACTTGGAAGCGACTGGGTGAGTATCTGGTGGTGAAATATAGCGATGGGGTCATCCGCCGCACCAACCCGGACGGTAGTTTCCAACGCAACTCAATCGGACAGCCCGCAGGCGTCATCCGACCCGGATATCCCAAAGATTTTCTGAAAGAATATGTTAAACAGACAGGAGACCGATATAAAATGCCGGAATAATTTGTCAGTTCATATTATCTCACTATCTTTGTGGAGACTAATACAAAAATATGGTGCACAAGAATTAACTATCTAATTTATTAATATATCATGGAGAATCAAGAACTCATCAAACAAGTGACTGAAAAGGCCGAACAGTGGTTGACCCCTGCCTATGACGCAGAGACCCAGGCCGAAGTGAAACGTATGCTGGAAAACGAGGACAAGACCGAGTTGATTGACAGCTTCTACAAGGATTTGGAATTTGGCACAGGCGGCCTGCGTGGCATCATGGGCGCCGGCAGCAACCGAATGAACATTTATACCGTGGGAGCAGCTACCCAAGGATTGGCAAACTACCTGAACAAGAACTTCAAGGATTTGGATCAGATTTCCGTAGTCGTAGGCCATGATTGCCGCAACAATAGCCGCAAGTTTGCCGAGATATCGGCAGCCATCTTCTCGGCCAATGGCATCAAGGTGTACCTCTTCGATGACTTGCGCCCGACGCCTGAAGTATCCTTTGCCATCCGCCACTTGGGTTGCCAGAGCGGTATCAACATCACGGCCAGCCACAATCCCCGTGAATACAACGGCTACAAGGCTTATTGGGAAGACGGTGCACAGGTGTTGGCTCCACACGACACAGGCATCATCGAAGAAGTGAACAAGGTTAAGGTTGCAGACATCAAGTTCAACGGCAATAAAGAACTGATTCAAATCATTGGCGAAGATGTGGACAAGGTTTACTTGGAGAAAGTGCACGGCATTTCCATTGACCCGGCCGTCATCAAACGCCAGAAAGACCTCTGCATCGTCTACACCCCGCTGCACGGCGCAGGCCGCACGCTCATCCCTCGCTCGCTGAAGGAATGGGGCTTTGAAAACGTGCACTGCGTGGAAGAGCAGATGGTGAAGGATGGCAACTTCCCCACCGTTGTTTCGCCGAACCCCGAGAACGCCGAAGCATTGACCTTGGCTATCAAGCTCGCCAAGCAGCTGGATGCAGATATCGTGATGGCCAGCGACCCCGATGCCGACCGCGTGGGCATGGCTTGCAAAAACGACAAAGGCGAATGGGTGCTCATCAACGGTAACCAAACGTGCCTTATCTTCTTGTACTACATCATCCGCAACCGCCTCGCCATGGGCAAGATGAAGCCCAACGACTTCATCGTGAAGACCATCGTGACGACAGAGCTTATCAAAGCTGTGGCCGACAAGAACAATATCGAAATGCGCGACTGCTACACGGGCTTCAAGTGGATTGCCCGCGAAATCCGTCTGAGCGAAGGCAAGCAACAATACATCGGCGGCGGCGAAGAAAGCTACGGCTTCCTGGCTGAAGACTTCGTACGTGACAAAGATGCCGTATCCGCCTGCTCCCTGTTGGCAGAGATCTGTGCTTGGGCCAAGGACCAGGGCAAGACGCTTTATGACATCCTGATGGAAATCTACGTGGAATACGGCTTCTCCAAAGAAACAACCGTCAACGTAGTGAAGCCCGGAAAGACCGGTGCCGAAGAAATCCAGAAGATGATGAGCGACTTCCGCGCCAATCCTCCGAAAGAAATCGGTGGATCGCCCGTGGTTTTGGTCAAGGATTACAAGGTACTGAAGGCAACGGACAACAATGGCAACGTAACGGATTTGGTAATGCCGGAAACTTCCAACGTGCTGCAATACTTTACGGAAGACGGCACAAAGATTTCCGTACGTCCGTCGGGCACAGAGCCTAAAATCAAGTTCTACATTGAAGTGAAAGGCCAGATGAAATGTGCCGGTTGCTATGAGAAGGCTTGTGCCGAAGCTGAACAGAAGGTAGAGGCCGTACGCAAGTCTCTGGGTATCTAAACCCCAAAATGAATATAATGAATGAATGCCGGCCCGCAAGTCGGCATTCATTGTATACGCCCCACACTCATGCAACTAACTTCTTATTAATAATAATGTAGCTTATCAAGCCAATAATCAGACATGCCAAAGCGCATCCCAAAACGACATTGTTTATCTGGTGGGTGAACGAACAGATGACAAGAGCAAAAGCTCCGATGAGAATGAGGATAAGTCCCAGATTCCTTAATACTCCTTTTATCATATAGATGAAAAACAGAACTTGATGTACGATGCAAAGATAACTCACTTGCCGTTTACCCCAAAAATGTGCTAAGATAAAATAAATTAAAGCCCGCAATTGGTTCGTTATTCCTCTCTTATCTCTCCACAGTGCAACAAAGGAAAAATAAAAATTTAACTTTAAACAGAAGACACAGCGTTTCATTGACTCCCTTGAAAAAAGTACTGAAAGGCAAATCTATTTGGGGAAGAAAAAATAAGAAGAAACTTGCATACTCCAAATCTTTGACCCACCTTTGCGGCGCAATTACGAAAGGAAGCGTTTTGTAATCCTCATCGGAGGGCAGATAATATGCCGGATAAGATGACTGGGTAAAACCAATCACCTTATCCGGCTTTTTGTTTGTCTAATAACAGAACAACAATAACCATAAAACGATAAGAAGTATGAAAAGAGATGCTATTGACTTAGGCACAGTGAAAGTGTTTACACTGTTCAAGAAGTATTTTATCCCTACGCTGTTCGGCATGTTGAGCATGTCGGCCGTCACAGCCATAGACGGCATATTTGTCGGACATGGGATAGGCAGCGACGGCATTGCCGCCATCAACATCTGCATCCCCCTGCTCATGCTGTTTACCGGCGTGGGGCTGATGGTCGGAGCGGGCTCGTCAGTGGTGGCTTCCATACAATTGTCGCGCGGAAAGCCCAAAGCGGCCCGCATCAATGTGACCCAAGCCATCTTGTTTGTAACGGTTGTGGCGCTCATTCCGTCGGCTTTGATGATGGCCTATCCGTCTGCCACTGCCCGACTGCTGGGCGCGTCGGAACATCTTGCCCCGATGGTCAGGGAATACCTTCTGTGGTTCATTCCTTCGCTGATGTTCCAGATGTGGTGTTCCGTCTGCCTGTTCATCATACGCCTGGACGGTGCCCCGAGGCTGCCCATGATGTGCAATGTGGCCGCAGCCCTTATCAGCGTCCTGCTTGGATGGCTATTCATTTTCCCCCTGGGCTGGGGACTGATGGGTGCGGCGTTTGCCGCCACAATAGGCTTGTTTGCCGGCGGCCTCATCGGACTTGTCTATCTGTTCCGGTTTGCCTGCAAATTGCGCTTTTATCCAATCAAGTGGAGCGTCAAGAGCATGCGGCTTTCTTTCCGCAACTTAGGATACCAGTGCCGCATTGGTTCGTCCGCCTTGTTGACGGAAGCCACGCTGGCCACGCTGATGTTTGTCGGCAACCAAGTGTTCATGAAATACCTGGGCGACGACGGTGTGGACGCGTTCGGCATAGTCTGCTACTACATACCGTTCGTGTTCATGGTGGGCAATGCCATCGCGCAGTCGGCACAACCCATCATCAGCTATAACTTCGGCTTGGGGTATCCTTATTTCTCTGCCGCTTTTATCTTCTTTATCCTCAACCTTACCGTTATAGGATATTATCAGAGCGTGGAGCGGGTGAAGCCTGCCACTGTGCTGGCCCTGTCGCGCGGATTTGTCTTCTTGATACCTTCTTTCATCCTCTTGCCCCAAGCCATAGGGACGAATGGCATCTGGCTGGCCCTTTGCCTGTCAGAGATGCTGACCACCGTAGTGATTGTCGTGATGTACAGCAGGGCGGCGCGGAAGGCTTGTTTGCCACAAAGGACCGAATAGGGACGGTGAAGCATGGCCTGCTGTCCGGCCAAGATCATGCCCATGATTGCCGGCCGCCATCTTTTTTAGGAACGAATGCATCTGTTTCTGAAACAATATGTTTATCTTTGAGCAGAACTTTTAAAAACTCATTAGACACCCAAACAACGATAGCACATGGCAGAAATAACAACTAACAAAAACGAAAAGATGACCACCCTAACGCTGACATCCGACCAAATACCCCCCTCGTACGCCCGCTGCTTCCAGGCAGACTGCCCGAAGGCGGACACCTGCGCCCGCTTCCTGGCCGGACAGCACATCCCGCCCAAAACGACAAAGGGCGAAGCCATCTACCCCACCGCCCGCCAGGAGGGAGACTGCAAACACTACAAGCAGACGCGCATCATCCACGCCGCCTACGGCTTCGGCACCCTCTTTGCCGAAGTGAAGAAGAAGGACGACACGCCCCTGCGCGACCGCATCAAGGCTTATCTGGGCGGAAACACCACCTACTACCGCTACCACCACGGCGAGCGGCTGCTCACGCCCGAACAGCAGCAATGGATCATCAACCTCTTCCGCCAAAGAGGATATACGGAAAACTTGCACTTCGACGGCTATCGCGATATGTACGACTTTACCTCGGTCTGACATCCCGACCGGGGGAGCCGGGCTCCCAACGCCTGGGAGTGTGACTCCCAAGCCTTGGGAGCGACACTTCCAAGCCCCGGGAGCGGCATTTCCAAGCCTCGGGAGCGTGACTACCAAAAGCGGGGGATCGACTTGGTAATACGGCTGCACGCCGAAACGGAAGCGAGGAGCAAAAAGGGGTGCTTGCTGCATACCAAGAAATAAAAACCATATTTGTTTGTCATTCAAAATAAAATGCCTACCTTTGCACCGCTTTTTAACAAAACACATTTATTATTTATTTAAACTAGTATGAATCAATACGAAACCGTTTTCATTTTGACTCCCGTTTTGTCTGATGCACAGATGAAGGAAGCGGTAGAGAAATTCAAAGGCATCCTCACTGCAGAAGGTGCTGAGATTGTAAATGAAGAAAACTGGGGACTGAAAAAGCTGGCTTATCCCATCCAAAAGAAGTCTACAGGTTTCTATCAGCTGATTGAATTCAAGGCAGAACCGACTGTCATTGAGAAGCTGGAAGTAAACTTCCGTCGTGATGAGCGCGTCATTCGTTTCCTGACTTTCAAGCAGGACAAATACGCTGCTGAATATGCAGAAAAGAGAAGAAGTATGAAATCAACTAAAAAGGAGGATTAATCATGGCACAACAAGTTCAATCAGAAATCAGATACTTAACTCCGCCCTCTGTAGACGTTAAGAAGAAAAAATATTGCCGTTTCAAGAAGAGCGGCATCAAGTACATTGACTACAAGGATCCTGAATTCTTGAAGAAATTCTTGAACGAGCAGGGTAAGATTCTTCCGCGCCGCATCACGGGTACTTCGCTGAAGTATCAGCGTCGCGTGGCTCAAGCTGTAAAGAGAGCCCGTCACTTGGCTTTGCTGCCTTATGTAACTGACATGATGAAATAATAGGAGGAGGAAAGTATGGAAATCATTTTGAAAGAAGACGTAATAAACTTGGGTTATAAGAATGACATTGTAACCGTTAAGTCCGGATATGGCCGTAACTACCTCATCCCCACGGGTAAGGCTGTCATCGCTTCTCCGGCTGCCAAGAAAATGCTGGCTGAAGAGTTGAAACAACGCGCTCACAAACTGGAGAAAATCAAGAAGGATGCCGAAGAACTGGCTGCACAATTGGAAGGCGTATCGCTGAAGATTGCCACGAAGGTCAGTGCAACGGGCACTATCTTTGGTTCTGTTGGCAACATCCAGATTGCTGACGAACTGGCCAAGCTGGGACACAACATCGACCGCAAGCTTATCACCGTCAAGGAAACTGTCAAGGAAGTAGGCAACTACAAGGCGCTCATCCGCCTGCACAAGGAAGTATCTGTAGAGATTCCTTTCGAAGTTGTAGCTGAGGAAGAGGCGTAAATTTTCTGATTGCAAATAGATATTCAGAATAGCATTAAAAAGCCAACTAATTCATTGCGAATTAGTTGGCTTTTTTGTATTCACAAGTAAGTCTTTGCGACCAGTTTGACACACCCCATCACCATGTATAGTTCAGACCGAAACCCAAATTCTCATTGATCTGAAAGTATGAACCGTTCTCTGCCGGAGCCACGCCGTCATCAAAACGTCCGTAAACATAGAGTTTAGCAGAAAGATAGCGGTTGAGGATAAAATTGAAAGTGTTTTCCCATTCGATACGTACCGTCTTATAAGATGTGAGGTAATCGAAACGGGAAGTGACGCTAAGAAAAGAAAAAGCTTTCCAAGTAAGATTAGCCTGCACTTGCGAACCGAAATCATGGGCCGTCGTAGCACCTTCTTTCAAGCCAAGAGACACTTCGTCCACATCGGGATTGGTGACAATCTTCATGGTGTAGGTAATGGGGGCTAAGAGGACAGACAGAGTCACCTTCTCCTTATTCAGCTTATAATCCATACCGAGGCCGGAAGTCCAGTAAGCAGGCGACAGGAAAGCGGCATTCAACGTCATACTGTTAGCCCCATAACCGTTGCAGAACTGGGTTTTGAATTCTGTGTGCAGCGTGTAATACCAATGGTTAATGGCACGCAAGCCCACTTTGGAGGCAATGCGCAATTGATCGTTATTGACCAAATAATTGTGATATTGATCCGAAGGAGCAGAAATATAGCCCAACTTAGCATCAAGCAGATTTTCCCATTGCCACTTCTCACGATCATTGTAATTGGCGTAAAGTTGGAGATTACCCAAGAGCGAATGAGTACCTTCGCCTCCATTATACCAGTTTTTGGATATATGGCTTTGGCTGAACTGGATAGAACCGCTCCCACCTGTCACCCACCAATTGGGCTTATGAATGACCACCTCGGCATCCTCCGGTTTGACGTAACGCATGCTTTCGGACTTGAAGAGCTTGAGGACGGAAGGACGAGATTCCTCTTCTTTCTCTATATCATCCCGATAAGAGGGACCTTCCTTTATCTTATCCTCAGTGAAACGCACCAAGTCCAAGTGATTGACATAGGCAGCCAACAGGGCACGGTCTACCACCTCCTCCGTCTGTTTCCGATAAACAAAAGGCATTGTGTCGACCCGCAAGAGACAAGGCTCGACAGACTTCAATGAATCCACTCCACTGAAATGCCACGGCAAACGCGAAACACGGGCAATCGGCCGCTCAAAATAAGTGAAAGGGATAAACAAGCGATAATATCCGGGATCTTTCCGAATATAACGCTCTGGCGTAGCTGGGTCATTGAGGTAATCCAGCACACCCAAAATGCGCTCGTAAGCCACGGAAACAGTATCAAGCCGAAGAGAACCGGACGCACGATTATCCCGAGTAAGCTTCAACACAAAATAAGGGCGCATCAATCTGGGCAAAGTAGGACGAACGGACTTGGGACGAACTGTATCGACAGCAACAGTATCGCGTGGCTGCTGGACGGAAAGCGTGTCTGCTTCGGCTATCGCAATGGTATCCGTTTGTTCATCAACGATTTCCACAGGGGGAATAGAATCCTGTACCTGCACAAGACTATCCGACACAGCTTGCGCACATAAGTCGCCAACCGATAATCCCAGCAGCATACAGATAGTGCAAAAAATCTTGTTCAAATTCATAGTTCCTGCATGTTTCCTTGTTTATGGGTGCAAAAATAGCTTTAATCTCCCAGCCAGCCAAAGCATTTTAAAAAATGTTTCTCGACAAACTGTAGGCACTTACCCATTTTTTGCCTACCTTTGCACCTTGAATTGTATAACAGACACCTATAAAAAAGATTATCACTGTGGGAGAAACTAAGTACATTTTCGTCACCGGCGGAGTAGCCTCATCCTTAGGAAAAGGCATCATCTCCTCCTCTATCGGCAAGCTGTTGCAAGCCCGTGGATACAATGTCACCATCCAGAAATTTGACCCGTACATCAACATCGACCCGGGTACACTGAACCCCTACGAGCATGGCGAGTGCTACGTCACCGTGGACGGCCACGAAGCTGACCTGGACTTGGGACATTACGAGCGCTTCCTAGGCATACAGACCACTAAGGCCAACAACATCACTACCGGCCGCATCTACAAGAGCGTCATCGACAAGGAACGCCGCGGGGACTACTTGGGCAAGACCATCCAGGTCATCCCGCACATCACGGATGAAATCAAGCGCAACGTCAAGCAGTTGGGCAACAAATACAAGTTTGACTTCGTCATCACTGAGATAGGAGGTACCGTGGGCGACATTGAATCCCTGCCCTACCTTGAAAGTATCCGCCAGTTGAAATGGGAACTGGGGCACGACGCCTTGGTGGTCCACCTGACCTACGTCCCCTACTTGGCAGCCGCAGGCGAACTGAAGACCAAACCCACGCAGCACTCCGTCAAGGAACTGCAAAGCGCGGGTATCCAGCCGGACATCCTTGTCCTCCGCGCCGAACATGAACTGAACGCCAACCTGCGCCGCAAGGTCGCCCAGTTCTGCAACGTGGATGAAGATGCCGTGGTGCAGAGCATCGACGCCCCCACCATCTACGAAGTTCCCATCCTGATGCAAGAACAGAAACTGGATGCGACGATATTGAAGAAAATGGGACTCCCCGTAGGCGACACTCCGGGACTGGGCCCGTGGCGCTCCTTCTTGGAAAGACGCCATAAGGCCGAACAAAAACCCGCACTGCACATTGCATTGGTGGGCAAATACGACCTGCAAGACGCCTACAAGTCCATCCGCGAAGCCCTCTCGCAAGCTGGCACGTACAACGACCGCAAAGTGGAAGTGAACTTCGTCAACAGTGAAAAGCTAACCGATGACAATGTAGCCGAAGCCCTGAAAGGCATGGCAGGTGTACTCATTGGCCCGGGCTTTGGCGAACGAGGCATCCCCGGCAAGCTGGTAGCCGCCAAATATGCAAGGGAGCATGACATCCCTACCTTCGGCATCTGCCTGGGCATGCAGTGCATAGCCATTGAGTTCGCCCGCAACGTCCTCGGCTTGACCGATGCAAACAGTCGCGAAATGGATGCCAAAACGCCTCATAACGTCATCGACATCATGGAGGAGCAGAAATCCATCACCAACATGGGCGGAACGATGCGCCTCGGTGCCTACGAGTGTGTACTCCAGCCGGGCAGCAAAGCCTACCAAGCCTATGGCACGGAACACATTCAAGAACGCCACCGCCACCGCTACGAGTTCAACAACCACTACCGCGAAGCCTACGAAGCTGCCGGCATGAAGTGTGTTGGCATCAATCCCGAATCAGGTTTGGTGGAAGTGGTAGAGATTCCCACGCTGAAGTGGTACATCGGCACGCAGTTCCATCCAGAGTACAGCAGTACGGTGCTTCATCCGCACCCCCTGTTCCTGTCGTTCGTCAAAGCCGCTATCGAAAACGAAGCAAAGTAAGCACACATTATATTATATATAGGTATTAGAACAAACCAAAGCATACGTTTCAATGGATAAAAACACCATTATCGGGCTTGTCCTCATCGGCGTGTTGCTGGTGGGATTCAGCATTTTGAGCCGTCCCAGCCAAGAACAGCTGGAAGCCCAGCAACACTACTACGACTCCATCGCCCAAGTACAGCAGCGCGAGGCTGAACTCAAAGCCAAGCAGGAAGCCGCACTGGAAAATGAGCGAATAGCCCGCCGGGACTCCTCAGCCCTCTTCCGCCAAGCCCTGCACGGCACGGACCAAGAGGTGACCATCGAGAACAACGTGGCCAGCCTCACCCTCCACACGAAGGGGGGCGTCCTCTACCAATCCGTCTTGAAGGAATACAAAGAGCAGGACAAGCAAACGCCCCTGACCTTGGTTCGGGGAGGCGATGCGGAGATGAACTTCCTCTTCTACAACCGCGATGAAATCATCGAAACCAAGGACTATTACTTCACGCCTGTGCAGCAGACGGACTCCAGTGTCACAATGCGCCTCCAGGCCGACAGCGCGAGCTACATCGACTTCTGCTACACCATGCATCCGGACAATTACCTGGTGGACTTCACCATCCAGGCCGTAGGCATGGAAGGCAAGTTGGCATCGACCAACCGCCACGTGGACATCGAGTGGAGCGAGCGTGCCCGCCAGATTGAAAAAGGCTACACCTACGAGAACCGCCTGGCCGAGCTGACCTACAAACGCGACGGCGAAGGCTCGGACTACCTCAACGCCAACCAGGACGATGAGGAGGACATCGCCGAGACACTGAACTGGGTGGCCTTCAAGAACCAGTTCTTCTCCGCCGTGATGCTGAGCGAGGCCGGCTTCCAGAAAGCCTCCCTGGCCTCCCGGATGGAGCCGAAAGGCAGCGGCTACATCAAGGACTACAGCGCCTCGATGAACACCGCTTTCGACCCCACCGGCGCGGAGCCTACCCGCCTCTACCTCTACCTCGGCCCCAACCACTACAAGACGCTGACTGCCCTGGACAAGGGCCGCGACAAGGATTGGGAGCTGAACCGCCTGGTCTACCTGGGCTGGCCGCTCTTCCGCTGGATCAACAAATGGATCATAATCAACCTCTTCGACTGGCTGCAGGGCTGGGGCCTGAGCATGGGCGTGGTGCTGCTGTTCCTGACCATCATCGTCAAGGCGGCCGTCTTCCCCGCCACGTGGAAGACCTACCTGTCCTCTGCCAAGATGCGCGTGCTGAAGCCGAAGATTGACGAAATCAACAAGAAATATCCCAAGCAGGAGGATGCCATGAAGAAGCAGCAGGAAATCATGGGTGTATATAGCCAATACGGCGTCAGCCCGATGGGCGGATGCCTGCCGATGCTGATTCAGATGCCCATCTTCATCGCCTTGTTCATGTTCATCCCGAGCGCCATCGAGCTACGCCAGCAGAGTTTCCTGTGGGCCGACGACCTTTCCACGTATGATGCCTTCATCACGTGGGACGCGCACGTGCCTTTCATCGGCAACCACCTGAGCTTGTTCTGCCTCTTGTTCAGCCTCACCAACATCTTGAACACCATATACAC
>JAHLFO010000080.1 GCA_018883785.1 Candidatus Bacteroides intestinipullorum | reverse complement strand
GCTTTTCACAAAGCCTCCGTTTTCAGTTTTCAATAGGTATTAGTTTTTTTTTAAGGTAAAAAGATTGTTTTCAGGATAACGGTGCAAATATAGGCCCTTTTGAAGCCACGAGCCAAATAAAAAAACATGTCCTATAACACATTTCCATAAAAACATTTGATTTCGTTACCATTTCAAAGGGCTTTTCTACATTCACAAAGTTTTTATAAAACAAAGATAGATTAAAATTCTCTTGTTCCTCGAAATTTCTCCTGAAAAATATCTTTTTGCCTGTCTTTTATTCCTTGGGATAGCCTTCGTCCGTACGTCCGCTATGCTTCAACACCTTTGCATCGATGAAGAACACGATTTCCTCGGCGATGTTTGTGATGTGGTCGCCGGAACGCTCCAGCTTGCGGAACACACTGAGCAACTCCAGGCAATAGAGCGCGCTGTCGGGATGCGAATGGATATACTCTGTCAAGATGGACGGGGCGTTAGCATTGATTTCGTCCACCAGATTATCCTTGGCGAAGACTGAGATAGCCAGTTCCTGGCTTTCTTCTTGCAAAGCCCGCTTGGCCAATTCGAGCATGGAAAGCACCTGCGCAATCATCTCTTTCAAGCGCAGCTTTTCCATCAGTTCGGCATCCATGACGGGTTCAATGGCATTCAGCGCAAAACGGGATATACCCTCTGCAAAGTCGCCCAGACGCTCGAGGTCGTTGTTGATTTTCAGCATGGCCAACACAAAGCGCAGGTCGATGGCCACAGGATTATAGAGGGCAATGATGTCCTCGACATCGCTGTCGATCTTCAGCTCGAAAGCATTGACACGACGCTCGCACACGCACACTTGCTGGGCCAATTCGCGGTCGGAAGTAAGCACGGCTTCTCCCGCGCGCTCCAGCTGGTTGTAGACCAAGGTCCACATCTCGTCTATTTCCTTCTTCAGCAAGACGAGTTCTGATTCTATAAATTTCACCATAATCGTAAGTGTTTTTTAGTTGTCTTTTGAATTAGCGAGTCAGGATTGCGGCGCAAGGTACGCAATTTTTTTCACATTAGGGTGACAATTGGCGACAAAAAGCACATCCTTTCCCCGCACACGATTTATCCGAATCGTCCTGTGATGTAGTTCTGCGTTTCCATCTTCTTGGGGTTGGTGAAGATGTCCTTCGTATCGCCGATTTCCACCATGTTGCCCATGTAGAAGAAGGCGGTGCGGTCGCTGACGCGGGCCGCCTGCTGCATGTTGTGGGTAACGATGACGATGGTATAGTCTTTCTTCAGCTCATGGATGAGTTCCTCCACCTTGGCCGTCGAGATGGGGTCGAGGGCCGAGGCAGGTTCGTCCATCAGGAGTACGGAAGGTGACACGGCCATGGCGCGGGCTATGCAAAGACGCTGCTGCTGGCCGCCGGAGAGGGCGTATGCCGAAACCTTCAGCTTGTCCTTCACCTCGTTCCACAAGGCGGCGCCCTTCAGGGTCTCCTCCACCCGCTGGCGGATGAAGTTCTCGTCCTTCACGCCATTGACGCGGAGGCCGTAGGCCACGTTCTCGAAGATGCTCTTCGGGAAGGGGTTGGGGCGCTGGAAGACCATGCCTACGTTCTTGCGCAGTTCGTCCACCTGCACGCCCTTGGCGTAGATGTCCTGCCCGTCGATGAGTATCCGGCCCTCCAGGCGGGTTTCGGGGATGAGGTCGTTCATGCGGTTGAGCAGGCGCAGGAAGGTGGACTTCCCGCATCCCGACGGGCCGATGAAGGCCACCACCGACTTTTCTTCAATGTCCATGCTGATGCCCTTCAAGGCGTGGAAGTTGCCGTACCAGAAATTGACATCGCGCGTTTCAATCTTGTTCATGGGGTCAATTATTTATGCTTTTATGTTACTATTATCAAAATTATCCATCTCTTGGGGACTACCAAGCCGGGTCCCACGCTTTGGTAGTCTCGTTCCCAAGGCTTGGAAGTCCCGCTCCCAAAGCTTGGAAGCCACGCTCCCAAGGCTTGGGAGTGAAGCTACCAAAGCGTGGGAGCATACGGTCAGTTCGTCTTGATTTTCTTCTCAAAATGCTTGCGCAGGGCATTTGCCAGCAAATTTACGAAAAGAATGATAATAATCAATACCAAGGCCGTGCCGTAGGCGATGGGAAGCTGTGCATCCAGGTCTGTGCCGCTGGTGGATATGACGTACAGGTGATAAGGCAAGGCCATGCACTGGTCGAGAATGCTGCCGGGGAGCTGGGGCAGGAAGTAGGCGGCGCAGGTGAAAAGGATAGGCGCCGTCTCGCCCGACACGCGGCCAAGCGCCAGGATGAGGCCCGTGATGATATTGGGCATGCCCATGGGCAGGATGACGTGCCAGATGGTCTGGAGCTTCGTGGCACCCAACGCACGGCTGCCCTCGCGCATACTGTCGGGGATGGCCTTCAGTGCCTCCTCAGTGGTGCGGATGACCAGGGGCAAGGCCAGCAGGCCCAGCGTGAGCGAACCGGCCAGGATACTGTCGCCGAAGCCCAGGTAGTTGACAAACAGGGACATGCCGAACAAGCCGAACACGATGGAGGGGATGCCGCTCAGATTGTTGGTCATCACCCGGATGAAGCGGACAATCCAACCCTTCGGGGCATACTCGTTCATATAGATGCCGCTCATCACGCCCACAGGGAAAGCGAACAGGGCGCTGCCTACCATCAGGTAGAACGTGCCGACAATGGCGGGCCAGATGCCGCCGGCGGTCATGCCGTCCTCGGGCGCCGTGGTGAGGAAGTCCCAGTCGATGACACCGATGCCCTTGACGATGATGAATCCCAGGATGGCGAAAAGTATCACCACTACCCCCAAACTCAGCAAACGGAACAGGCCGAATGCTATCTGCTGCGTAAGACGTTTTCTTGTTGCCATAAGTTATCTCTGCTTATTAGACACGGCCTCTACCGTGAAGTTGATTAACAAACTGATGAAGAAGAGCACCACGCCCAGCATGAACAGGGCGCCATAGTGCGCGCCGCCGGCCGGTGCCTCGCCCAATTCTGCGGCGATGGTGGCGGGGATGGTGCGCAGAGGCTCGAGGATGCTGTGGGGGATGACGGCGGCATTGCCCGTCACCATCAGCACGGCCATCGTCTCGCCCACCGCACGGCCGATGCCCAGCACCACGCCGGAGGTGATGCCGGAGATGGAATACGGGATGACTACCTTATATATAGTCTGCCAATGTGTGGCTCCCAGGGCCAGGCTGGCTTCGCGCATGGCACGGGGGCAATTGCGCATGGCATCCTCGGTGACGGTGATGATGGTGGGCAGGGCCATGATGGCCAGCACCAGCGCACCCGCCAGTCCACTCTCGCCCACCGGCAGGTTGAAGAACTCCTGGAGGAAAGGCACAATGACGATGAGGCCGAAGAAGCCATAGACCACCGACGGGATGCCGCTCAGCAATTCGATGACCGGCTTCAGCATGTTCCTCACCCGGTGATTGGCCACCTCGGACATGTAGATGGCCACAGCCAAGCCAAAAGGCAGGGCTATCAGGATGGCAAAGAAGCTGACCCACAACGTGCCCGTCACCAAGGGCAGGAAGCCGAACTGGGGAGCGGGCGTAGCCGTGGGAAACCACTCGGCCCCGGCAAACACGTCCTTCACGGAAATCGTGTTGTCCTTCACCAGATGAACAGAATCGGGCTGCACGATGAACTGGCCGGGGACGAAGGCGATGATGCCCGGCGTGCGCTCCACCAGCGAAGTGATGCAGGCGCCGGCATTCTCGTAGGCTGCGCCCAGTTGCTCGTCGGTGAAGTAGGTGGTCACATCCTCCAGGCGGAAGAGCTTGATGGGCCGGTCTTCGCCCCCCACCTCCTTCCAGTTGGTGATTTCTTCGTCGAAGATGTCCTTGATTTCCCGTGGAGAAAGTTCATCCACCACGTTTTCCTTGTTCAGTGCCAATACGTATCCCTCTTCGATAACCTTGCTCCCGAACAGGCCCAAAGCCTCCGAGAAGAGGAAGAGGACGATGAGCACAATCGTCAAACTCGTCACAAAGCCGCTACATGTCAGTATCCCTGCGACAATCTTTTCCAATACATTTCTCATATATCCATAAGTAGGTTATTGTTTTCCGCGTGCAAAGAAAGAGGATAGATGTTAAAGGAGTGTGTCTGGCACTTGAAAGAAGTGTTTCATTCTTGTTACAATCATGTTACATTCGCTTCCGCCGGGGCATTTGTAAAGACAATGTAATATCCATTCCTTTACTTTGCACCCGGAAAACCAATTGAACTAAGCACATGATGAAAAAAAACATTATCTTGCTCATCGGACTCCTGCTGACAACTCTCTGCAGTCACGTACAAGCCCAACGCATCAAGGGCAGCGACACGGTGCTCCCCATTGCCCAACAGACGGCTGAACGCTTCATGGCACTGGACCCCAACGCGCGCGTCACCGTCACCGGAGGCGGTAGCGGCGTAGGCATCTCCGCCTTGCTGGACAAGACCACGGACATCGCCATGGCTTCGCGAAGCATCAAGTTCGGCGAAACCATGAAGGCCAAAAAGCTTGGCGAAGACCTCACGGAAGCCATCATTGCCTATGACGCCCTGGCCGTAGTGGTGCATCCCTCCAACCCCGTAAACCAGTTGACCCGCGAACAGCTGGAGGGCATCTTCCGTGGTAAAATCACCAACTGGAAAGAAGTGGGCGGCGAAGACCGCAAGATTGTGGTCTACTCCCGCGAGACCTCTTCCGGTACCTACGAGTTCTTCAAGGAAAGCGTATTGAAGAACAAAAACTACATGGCCGGCAGCCTCTCCATGCCCGCCACGGGCGCCATCATCCAGTCGGTCAGCCAGACCCAGGGCGCCATCGGCTACGTGGGCCTGGCTTACGTGTCCCACCGCATCAAGACGCTCGCCATCTCTTACGACGGACAGCACTTCGCAGAGCCTTCGCTGGAGAACGCCATCGACAAGTCCTACCCCATCGTGCGCCCCCTATACTATTATTATAATGCACAAGACTCGGCCCGGGTAGCCCCGCTCATGCGCTTCATCCTCTCGGACGAAGGACAGGAAATCATCAAAAAAAGCGGATATATACCGGTGAAGTAACGATTTCCAAGAAAATAGTCGTACTTTTGTGCCAAAATACGTAAAGAACAACGTTATGGCAGAAATGAAAACCGAAGAGACGACAAGCGAAAAGAAGAGCTTGAACTTCATCGAACAGATAGTAGAGAACGACCTGCAGGAGGGCAAGAACGACGGCAGGGTACAGACCCGCTTCCCGCCCGAACCCAACGGCTACCTGCACATCGGCCACGCCAAGGCCATTTGCCTGGACTTTGGCATCGCGGCCGCCCACGGAGGCGTATGCAACCTGCGCTTCGACGACACCAACCCGACGAAGGAGGACGTGGAATACGTCGAGGCCATCAAGGAAGACATCCGCTGGCTGGGATACCAGTGGGGACACGAATACTATGCTTCGGACTACTTCCAGCAACTGTGGGACTTCGCCATCCGCCTCATCAAGGAAGGCAAAGCCTACGTGGACGAGCAGACTTCCGAACAGATTGCCGCCCAGAAAGGCACGCCCACCCAGTCGGGCACGGAAAGCCCCTACCGCAACCGCCCCATCGAAGAGAGCCTGGAACTTTTCCAGAAGATGAACACGGGCGAGATTGAAGAAGGCGCCATGGTGCTCCGCGCCAAGATTGACATGGCCAACCCGAACATGCACTTCCGCGACCCCATCATCTACCGCATCGTGAAGCATCCGCACCACCGCACGGGCACGAAGTGGAAAGCCTACCCGATGTATGACTTCGCCCACGGGCAAAGCGACTTCTTCGAAGGCGTGACCCACTCGCTCTGCACGCTGGAGTTCGTCGTACACCGCCCGCTCTACGACCTCTTCATCGACTGGCTGAAGGAAGGCAACGACCTGAACGACCACCGTCCGCGCCAGTACGAGTTCAACAAGCTGAACCTGAGCTACACCCTGATGAGCAAGCGCAACCTGCTCACCCTCGTCAAGGAAGGCCTCGTCAGCGGCTGGGACGACCCCCGCATGCCGACCATCTGCGGCTTCCGCCGCCGCGGTTATTCGCCCGAATCCATCCACAAGTTCATCGACAAGATCGGCTACACCACGTATGACGCCCTCAACGAGTTCGCCCTGCTGGAGAGCGCCGTGCGCGAAGACCTCAACGAACGCGCCACCCGCGTCTCCGCCGTGCTCGACCCCGTCCGCCTCGTCATCACCAACTATCCCGAGGGACAGGTGGAGGAACTGGAAGCCGTCAACAACCCCGAACGCCCCGAAGAAGGCACGCACCTCATCGAGTTCAGCCGCGAGCTGTGGATGGAGCGCGACGACTTCATGGAAGTGGCGCCCAAGAAATACTTCCGCATGACCCCCGGCCAGGAAGTGCGACTGAAGAACGCCTACATCGTCAAGTGCACGGGCTGCAAGAAGGACGAGACCGGCCGCGTGGTGGAAGTCTACGCCGAGTACGACCCCGACAGCAAGAGCGGCATGCCCGGCGCCAGCCGCAAGGTGAAAGGCACCCTGCACTGGGTGAGCTGCGCACACTGCCTGGAGGCCGAAGTGCGCCTCTACGACCGCCTGTGGAAGGTAGAGAACCCGCGCGACGCCCTGGCAGCCATCCGCGAAGAGAAGCAATGCGACGCCCTGACGGCCATGAAGGAAATCATCAACCCGGACTCGCTGCACGTCCTGCCGCACTGCTACATCGAGAAGTTTGCCCAAGGCATGAAGCCGCTGACCTACCTCCAGTTCCAGCGCATCGGCTACTTCAACGTGGACAAGGACTCCACGCCGGACAAGATGGTGTTCAACCGCACCGTCGGCCTGAAGGACACGTGGGGCAAGATAAATAAATGACACGGACACAGTTACCAAAGGACAAGCCGGCAAGCCGGTTTGTCCTTTTTCTTGAAAAAATCTCAACTAAGAAACAACCAGAAGTGGTATCCGCGCTCCATCGTGGTGGGCGACCCCGTCAGTACCAAGGACGTGGCCAACCGCCTGGCCGAAATCTCCACCGTGAGCCTCGGCGGCACGGTAGGCACGTTCTACTACACAGCCAACACCGGCTCGGACGGCTCCTTCGGCTAACGCGCCCCGCACACCCCCGCCCCACGCCGGGCAGCAGCCGCCTCCGTGCCACCTGCCTGCTGCAAGGACGGTGCCGGCACGGGCACCGCAACTTTTTCCAATAAGAGGTGGGCGTATCCCATTTCTTTTGCGTATTTTTGCAGTCCATTAAGCAACTGAAGATACCGCTATGATTAAGAAGAACCTGCTATCCGGAAGAGACAGAGAACTGGTAGAACTGGCAGAACGCTACGAGCGTGCCCGAACCGAGAACCGCCACATCTACATGGATGCGGACGACCTGGCCGACCTGGCCGACTGGTATGGCATCCGGATGAAGCCGGACGCCGCCATGGAGGTCGTGGACTACGGCCTGGAGCTGCACCCGGACAACGCCGCGCTGCTGACGGAGAAAGCCTACCTGCTGCTGGACCACTATGACATCCCCGCCGCCCAGGACATCGCCTACGAACTGGATCTCTCCCTGCCCGAGACCAAAATACTGCAAGCAGAGATAAACATCCTGAACGGACAAAAAAACGCTGCCAAGCGGCTGCTGGCCACCATCGAAGACAAGGAAGACCTGGACACGATGATCAAAGTGGCCTACATGTACATCAACACCTTCCAGCCGGGCGAAGCCCTGAAATGGCTGGAACCGGGCATCGGGAAGTATGAGGACGACGAGCCGTTCATGGCCGTCCTGGGCGATGCCTACTTCGGGCTGGGCATGACGGACGAGGCCATGGAGGTCTACGACCAGCTGATAGACCGCAACCCCTACGCTTCGCCCTACTGGTTCGGGCTGGCGCGCTGCTACTTTGACAAGCAGCTGTACGACAAGGTCATCGAGGCGTGCGACTATGCCATCGTCTCGGACGACGAGTACCCCGATGCCTACCTGATGAAGGGACATGCGTACTTCCACCTCCAGAATGAAGAGAAAGCCTTGGAGAACTTCACGGTGGCAGCCCGGCTGGGAGCCGTCTCGCAGAGCTTCGTCGACGCCTTCATCGGCCTGGGCAAAGTCGCCCGCGAAGAATGGGAGGGAGCCTACCGGCACCTGCTAAAGGCCATCGACGAATATGAAGACGGCGAGTCCGTCGTGACGCTCTCCATACTCTACTCCAATGCCGCCCTGTGCCTGCACCGGATGGGGAAGGACGACGAGGCCCAAACCTACTGGAGCCTGGCCCTCGAGGCAGACCCCGAAGACGCGGAAACCTATCTGATGGAAGGGAGGGCCAACCTGGAGATGAAGGACTACGAGCGATGCGAGCAGTGCTGGGAACAAGCGCTCTACTATGCCCCCACCGCCCATACCTGGAACGAGATTGGCCTGGCCTACCTGGACAACAGCCGAGTGGAACAGGCACGGACGGCCTTCGAGCATGTCAAGGAACTGGCCCCGGACTACTATGACATCAATGAGAAGCTGGCCTTGTCCAACCTGCTGCTGGGGGACAAGGAGGGCTTCCAGAAGTACAACCAGCTATGCGAACGCCCCCTCACGATGGATGACTTCCACCGTGCCCAAGAGTACATGAAGAAGGAAAACGAAGAGAACCTGCTGCTGGCCCTGAAGCGCATCCTGGACATGCAGCGATAACCACTCCCCCTACCCACCGGGGACCATAAAACGGACAGAGCGGGCAAAATATAAAATGGCACGCAGATGACACTGATTAAACAGATTTTCGCAGATTTGTCTAACTGTAAATCAACGAAGTATAATCAGTGGTCATCTGTCGCATCTGTGTCATCTGCGTGCCATTTTATATTTTGACACACTCTCCTGTTGTCATATAGGAAGCCGTGCCCTATCCGTCAACGGGCCAGCTCTTCAATCACCTGCATCACCCGACGGCCGATCTCTTCGGCCTCATCCTGCGTCTGCGCTTCGCTGTAGACACGGATGATAGGCTCCGTGTTGCTCTTGCGCAGGTGCACCCATTTGTCGGGGAAGTCTATCTTCACGCCGTCGATGTCGGTGATCTGCTCGTCCTTATAGAGTTCCTTCACCTTGACCAGGATGGCATCCACGTCGGTGTCGGGCGTCAGGTCTACCCGGTTCTTGGCCATGAAATAGGCGGGATAGGTGGCACGCAACTCACTCACCTTCTTGCCCTCGTGGGCCAGATGGCTGAGGAAGAGGGCAATGCCCACCAAGGCATCGCGGCCGTAGTGGCTGGCCGGATAGATGACCCCGCCGTTGCCTTCGCCTCCGATGACGGCGCCCACCTCCTTCATCTTGGTGGTCACGTTGACTTCGCCCACGGCAGACGCATAGTACGTTTGCCCGTAGCGGGCCGTCACGTCGCGCAGGGCGCGGGTGGAACTGAGGTTGGACACGGTGGAGCCGGGCGTGTGCTTCAGCACATAATCGGCCACGCTGACCAAGGTATATTCCTCGCCATACATCCGTCCGTCCTCGCAGATAATGGCCAGACGGTCCACATCGGGATCCACCACGAAAGCCACGTCGTTGCCGCCCTTGGCCATCAAGCCCATGATGTCGCCCAAGTTACGCTCCAACGGTTCGGGATTGTGCTGGAAGTCGCCCGTAGGTTCGCAATAGAGCTTCTCGACGTGTTGCACGCCCAACTGCTCCAACAACTCGGGCAAGATGATGCCGCCCACGGAGTTGACGCAGTCGATGGCCACCCGGAAGCCTGCCTTGCGGATGGCCTCCACGTCCACCAGGTCGAGGGCCAGGACGCTGTCGATATGCTTCTGGTTATAGGACAAGTCCTTGCGGTACGTGCCCAGACGGTCCACCTCGGCGTATTCAAAGTCTTCGGCCTCGGCGATGCGGAGCACTTCGTTGCCTTCCTCCTTGTTGAGGAATTCACCCTTCTCGTTCAGCAACTTCAAGGCATTCCATTGCTTGGGGTTGTGTGAGGCTGTCAGGATGATGCCTCCGCTGGCTCCTTCCATCGTCACGGCCAGTTCCGTGGTCGGCGTCGAAGCCAGGTCGATGTCCACCACATCCCAACCCATGCCCATCAAGGTGCCGACCACCACGTCCTTCACCATTTCGCCGGAGAGGCGGGCGTCGCGTCCCACCACGATTTTATTGCTCTTGACGGTGCATGTCTTGCGAATCAGGGTAGCATAGGCCGACGTAAACTTCACGATGTCCAACGGGTTCAACCCCTCACCGGCCCGCCCGCCTATCGTGCCGCGGATGCCGGATATAGATTTGATTAGTGTCATATTTTTGTTTGTCTTTATAGGTTGTTTTATTTAGTAAATCTGATAGTGTATGTCATAATAATAAGGAACCACCGCGCTCATGGCATTGCTACTGCCCATGTCCGAGGGGACAATCAGCTTGACGTGAGCATGGTTATAAATATAGTCCCAAGGCACCAGCCACCCGGCGGGAACTGCCGTACTGCCACCCAATACATTCAGGGGATAATAACCGTAATAGCCAGAATTGGCATCGGTCAAGAAAATACCGGCTATGGAAGTGGAAGATTCCGAATAGCGGAAGCCTTCCAGCCTAGAGGGATAGACTATATTGGAATAATTCAAATAATTATCCAATATGTTATACTCCGAAAAGCGTACCATAATCTCATCGTTGTTCTTCACCGTATCGCCCTCGATGCCCTTGTCCACAATCTGCATATAGACACCGCTGACCAGCTGCACGTACTCGTTGCGGCTGACGTCTGTCATGGAGTCTTGGGCGTAGAATTCGCTCTGCGAGATGACTACAATGTTGCTGTCCCGGATAAAGGCATTGATGGCATCGTCTTCTCTTTCTTTCATCTCTGCGTAGGTTATGGTGTCATCACACGCCTGAAAGCCCACACACAACACCATCAGCAGGCCCACTAATAAGGTAAGTTTCTTCATTATCTGTCTTTCTGTATTTATGCGACAAAAGTATCTGATTTCGGGGAAAGGTAGAAGAATACATGCCTAATGTTCGTATCTTTTAACCTTTCCCGCCGGAGTTTTTAGGATTTGGTTTCGAGGAGCATGGGCTTATATTTCGCCAAGGCAACCTCAAAGAGCTCCCGAGCCTCTTCCATGGTTCCGTAGAACTCTCCCCCCGCCGCATTGAGGTGGCCTCCACCGTTGAAGAATTCGGCTGCCAGCTGGTTGCAGGGGAAGGTGCCCACGGAGCGGAGCGAGATCTTTATCATCGGCTTCTCCGTGTCCTCACGCAGGAAACAGGACAACACCACATTCTTGATGCTCAACGGGATGTTGACAAAGCCTTCGCTATCGCCACGGATGTAGTTGAAGCGGCGTTGCTCCTTCTTGGTCAACGAGATGAGCGCGGCATTGCAATCCGTATACACCCGCATCTGGCTGAGGACGTACCCCATCAGGCGCAGACGGCTTTCGGAATAGGTGTTGAACACCTTGCGGTAGATGGCATCCTTGTCAATGCCTTTAGAGAGCAGCTCGCTGATGATGAAGTAGATCTCGCGGTTGTTGGAGTTGTAGGTGAAGCCGCCCGTATCGGTCATCATGCCTGTATAGATGCACTCGGCTCCCTCCTTGGTGATTTCATTGAAATAGCCCATCCGGCAGATGAGGCGGAACACCAGTTCGGACGTGGACGAGATTTCGGGATGTGAAATAGTGATCTGCGTGAAGTCGCCCGGATTCAGATGGTGGTCGATGAGAATCTTGCGGGCAGGAGAGGCCAGCACGGCATCGCCCATCGCATCAATGCGGTGGATGTCGTTGAAGTCCAGGCAGCAGATGACGTCGGCCTCGGCAATGAGCCGGTCGGCAAAGTCCTTGTACTTGTCATACAGCAGGATGTCCTTGCTGCCGGGCATCCACTTCAGGAAGTCGGGAAAGGCATTGGGCACGATGACATTGGCCGTCTTGTCCTGGGAGGAGAGGAAGTGCCACAACCCCAGGGAGGAACCGATGGCATCGCCGTCGGGGGAGATGTGTGACACAATGACAATCTTCTCGGCACGTTCAAACCATTTGGCAAAGTGGTCGATGTCGGCTTGTTTGATTATTTTGCTCAACATAGTGTTCTACTGAAAAAGGTTGATTAATGTCTGTCTATGATTAGGGGGACAAAAGTACAAAAAGTTTAGGAGATAAGGCAGAAAATACACAGGTTTTCCGCGCAAGATTCGGCGGGCACGGACGCAGGCATGGGTAAGCGCGGACGCAAGCATGGGTAAGCACGGGCGCAGGCATGGGTAAGCGCGGACACGGGCATGGTCAAGCACGGGCATCGCAACCTCCTGATTGTCAACATCCTCAAAAGTCGACTAAAAAAGCTCCTTCCCGGTAGAGGGAATGACAGGGCACCCCGCTACGAAGGCACTCTTCCTCCATCCGCCGACGGTAAAAACCCGTGAATGAAGCATCGAGCACGACGGCATCCATCGCAAAAATCCGCTCCAGCTCTTGCAGTGTCCCCCTGTAGCCGCGGCACACGTAGAGGTAATCCACATGCAGGGGTGCGGGAGCCGCCTTTCCCCGCCAACGGTCATCGTGCAAGATGCAGACGCGGCGTCCGCCATAGTGCAGCACCCCGTCGTGCACGGAGAGGACATCGTCTGCATAGCCATCTGCCACAGGACGGGGGTCGTCCAAGCGCAAGCGGCGCCAATGCGATGCCAACGAGCGGGTCATGCGCTCCACGTCGGGCAGGGTATCCGTCCCGACCAGCCAAGATGCACGTCCGCCGGTCAGGCAATGCACAGCCGGCGTCCGGCTGACATTATAGAAAGCAAGCCCCCGCCCGGGCAAGGAATCTGCCAGGCTGACCGTATGCCAAGCCACCAACGCCAACAAGGACAGCAACATTGCCTCCACACGACGGGGCGTGAACCTGCGGCAACAGACATACAGCAACGCCAGAAAGACGTAGAACAACGCCGTATCAACACCGTCCACCCATACCTGGTCAATGGAAGCGCAGGGCAACTGCTCCACCCAACGAAGGCCCTCGTTCTGTCCTCTCACCAGATGCTCCAACACGTCGGCAAAGGCCGTCTGAAGGCTGGGGAAAGGAGCAAGCAGCAACAGCAGCACAGCCGCATAGAGTATCAGCGAAGCCATCGGCACCACAAACAAATTGCTCAGCAAGAAGTGCGTGGAGAAGCGTCCGAAGTAGAACAACACCAACGGCGCCACGCCGACCTGAGCCGCCACGGACACCGTCATCAGCCCCCAGACCGAGCGCAAGAAGCGGTTGCGGGGTTGCCACAACCGATACAACGGCGGCTGAATCAGCAGGATGGCAGCCAAAGAGAGAAAAGACAGCTGGAAACTGACCTCGAACAGCCACAAGGGCCGTACCAGCAACATCAGAAAAGCTGTGGCCAAAAGCGAATGCAACGTCAGCAGCTTCTCGGACTGCAACGATGCCAAGGCCAGGAGAGAGAACATCGTGACCGACCGCACCACCGGCGAGGCCAACCCGGTGAAAAAGGCGAAAACCCACAAGGCAAACACCAGCCCAAACATCAGCGGCACCTTCAGCCACCGGCACCACATCCACAACGGACGAAGCAGAAAGACAAGCAGCACGTAGAGGAAACCAATGTGCAACCCCGACAGCGACAGCACATGGCTGGCCCCGGACACGGAATAAGTCTCCAAAATATCTTCGCTCAAATGATCCTGGTCGCCCACGGTCAAGGCGGAGAGTACAGTCAACTCGTCGCCCCGGAACCCCAAACGTCGGTATAGGGCGACAACCTCCGCCCGGTAGTCCAATGCCACCTGCCGGATGGTACGTGTCGAATCATGCCCCACCACCTGCCATTGCCCCGCAGGCACGTAGGCCGTCCCGCTCCCGCCCTGGCGGCGGAGGTAACGCTCGTAATCAAATTCATCGGGATTGCCGTTGTTGCGCGGCGGCGAGAGGCGGGCTTGCACCAACAATTGGTCGCCCCGGCGCAAACAGGCAGATGCGGAATCCTTGGGGAAATAGAGCAGGAACAAGGGCGGATGACGCTCCACGCGCAGGGAATCGCCCAGCCAAACGCCCTGCACACGGACTGGACAAAGACGGCTGCGCTCTTTCTCTTCAGGGTGCTCGGCTATCCGGACCTGATAGACCGCCTCCCCGGAGGGGCAATCATACGCCACCGACGCGACTTGCCACGCCGCCGACTGAAACCCGATAAAAGCCAGCAGCAACCCCGTCCCGTAGCCCCACAACACAGACCGGGAGCGGAGATGGCACACCAGCAACAGCACGAGTCCCAAGCCCGCCAAGCCATAGAAGCACCCCCACGGACAAGGATGAGGGAAAGCGTCGCCACACACAATCCCCAACACCAACGGCAACAACAACCGCAGGAAAGGCTGTCGCCGCAAGGCTTCTATGCCGTCTGCCCACACAATCAGAGGTTCTTCAACGCCCAAATGGCCTTCATAGGATCGGTGGCCGAAAAGACAGCATTGCCCACCACCAAGATGTCGGCACCGGCTTCAACCAAACGGGCGCCGGTCTCCAGATTGACGCCACCATCCACCTCGATGAGGGCTTCCGACCCGGTGCGATTCAGCAGTTCGCGCAGTTCGCGCACTTTGTCCACGGTATGCTCGATGAACTTCTGTCCGCCGAATCCGGGGTTAACCCCCATCACCAGAACCATGTATAGTTCGCCCACAATGTCCTTCAACAAGGACACGGGCGTGGCCGGATTAATGGTGACCGCCGGCTGCATGCCCGCATCACGGATCTGTTGCACCACGCGGTGCAAGTGGGGACACGTCTCGTAATGCACGTTCATCACGTGGGTACCCAAGGCTTTCACTTCGGGAATGAACTTCTCGGGCTGGACAATCATCAGATGGACGTCCAATGGTTTTTGGGTCAGACGAGCCACATGCTTCAGCACCGGGAATCCGAAAGAGATGTTGGGTACAAAGACGCCGTCCATGATGTCCAGATGAATCCAGTCGGCATCGCTGCGATTCAACATATCCATCTCAGCGGCCAGATTGCCGAAATTGGCGGAGAGGATGGAGGGAGCAATAATAGGTTTCATTGGGAGGTATGTTATTATTAGTAGTGTTTAGTGTTTACTGCACCCGCGCCGGCTCCACCAGGCGGAAGCCGCGCAGCAACTCGTCCACGTGGAGGCGCTTCTTGCCGGGCAGTTGCAGGGAACGTATCCCCACCCACCCGTCGGCGGCCGCCACGCGCAGGTAGGTCTTGCCATCGGTCATCACCGCGCCAACGGGCTGGTCGTGGTGGCCGGGCAGCTTCTCGGTCTCGAACACCTTCAGCACCACAGGCTCCTGCCCCGGCTGGTGCAGTTCGGTCCAAGCGGCGGGATAGGGCGACAGGCCGCGAACGAAGTCATAGACCTGCTTGACCGAGCGGCTCCAGTCGATGCGGCACGTGTCCTTGAAGATCTTGGGGGCAGGACGCAGGGGCCCGGATGCGGCCATCTGTTCCTGGGGAATGGAAGCGGCAGTACCGGCCAAGATGGCATCCACGGTCTCCGTCACCACGCGTCCGCCGAGCAGCATCAGGCGGTCGTGCACCGTGCCGGCATCGTCCGTGTCGGCTATGGGCACCCGCTCCTGGCGGATGACCTCGCCCGTGTCAATCTCGTGCTTCAAGAAGAAGGTGGTGACCCCCGTCTCGGTGTCGCCATTGATGACGGCCCAGTTGATGGGCGCCGCGCCACGGTATTGGGGCAAGAGCGAGGCGTGCAGGTTGAACGTGCCCAGCCGGGGCATGGCCCACACCACCTCGGGCAGCATCCGGAAGGCCACGACTATCTGCAAGTCTGCGTTCCAGGCACGGAGTTGCGCGAGGAAGGCCTCGTCCTTCAGCTTCTCGGGTTGCAACAGGGGCAAGCCGTGGGCCAAGGCATATTGCTTGACGGGCGATTGTTGCAGCTTATGGCCGCGTCCGGCTGGTTTGTCGGGCATGGTAATGACGCCCACCACGTTGTAGCCGCCCTCCACCAGGCAGCGCAGGGCCTCTACCGCAAAGTCCGGCGTGCCCATGTATACGATTCGCAAGTCTTCTTTATTCATCATATTTAGCGATTAGTGATTAGCAAATACCCCCTTCCTATTCGTCCGAGAAGTGCACCAGCACCTCGCGGTAGGAGTTGAATATCTTCGACTTCGATACGAAGCCCAGGTAGCGGTCGTCGGCATCCACCACGGGCAGGTTCCACGCCTGGGTGTCGTCGAAGGTGCGCATCACCTGCTCCATGCTGTCCGTGTTGCGCAGGCGGGCGGGAGGCAGGGTCATCAGCCGCTCCACCGTGAAGCGATGGTACAGCTCCTGGCGGAACATGATGTTGCGGATGTCGTCCAAGGGGATAATGCCCAGCAGGTGATTGTCGGCATCGACCACGGGGAAAATGTTGCGACGTGCGTGGGCGATGACGCTCACCAGATTGCCCAAGTCCATATCCGGGCGGACGGGGGTGAAGTCCGTCTCCACCACGTCGTCCATCTTCATGAGGGTGAGGACGGACTTGTCCTTGTTGTGCGTCAGCAGCTCGCCCTTCTTGGCCAAGCGCATGGAGTAGATGCTATGCGGCTCGAACATGATGATGGTCAGGTAGGAGCTGACGGAAACAATCATCAACGGCAGGAAGAGGTCGTAGCCGCCCGTCAGCTCGGCGATGAGGAAGACGCCCGTCAGCGGGGCATGCATCACACCGCTCATCACGCCCGCCATACCCATGAGGGCAAAATTCTTCTCCGGCAGGAAAGGAGTCGCGTCAAACTCATTGCTGAAGTGGGAAAAGACAAAACCCGCGATGCACCCCAGGTAGAGCGAGGGGGCAAAGATACCGCCGCAACCGCCTCCGCCATTGGTCGCGCTGGAAGCAAAGACCTTGAAGAGGATGATCAGCATCAGGTAGAGCAACAACAGGTTGCCGTGACCGTAGAACAGGGAGTTATTCATCACCGTGTTCCACTGGTCATTGCTCACCCCGTTCAGCAACAGTTCTATCGTATCATAGCCTTCGCCATAAAGCGGAGGAAAAAGGAAAATCAGAACGCTCAGCATGGAGCCGCCCAGCAAGAGCTTCTTCCAGGGCGTGTCCAGCCGGCCAAAGACGCCCTCCACCCGGCTCATGGCCCGCGTGAAGTAGAGCGACACCAGGCCGCAAAAGATGCCCAGCAGGATGACGTAGGGGATGCGCCCCAAGGCAAACGGCTCGTCGAGGTGGAAGCGGAACATGGCTTCCTGCCCCGTGACAATGTAGGACAAAGTGGCCGCCGTGACCGACGAAATGAGCAACGGTAGCAACGACGTCATGGTCAGGTCTATCATCAGCACCTCCAGCGTGAAGACCAATCCCGCGATGGGCGCCTTGAAGATGCCGGCCACGGCACCCGCCGCGCCACACCCCACGAGGAGCATCAGCGTGCGGTGGTCCAGCTTGAAGATGCCACCCAGGTTGGACCCGATAGCCGAGCCCGTCAGCACGATGGGCGCCTCGGCTCCCACCGAACCACCGAAACCGATGGTGATGGAACTGGCCAGGATGGACGACCACGTGTTGTGACGCTTGATGCGCCCCTGGCGGCGCGAGATGGCATAAAGGATTTTAGTCACCCCGTGGCTGATATCGTCCTTCACCACATAGCGCACAAAGAGGCCCGTCAGCAGGATGCCCACCACGGGGTACACCAAGTAGAGGTAGTTGGCCTCGGTCGTGTCGAAATGGTCGGTCAGGAAAAGCTGGATCCCATGTATCAGTTGCTTCAGCAGCAGGGCGGCCAGCGCCGTGCCGATGCCCACCACGAAGCTGAGCAAGAGGATGAACTGCCGGTCCTTGATGTGCTGCTCGCGCCATCGGATGAGCCGGGGTTGCCAGCCCTTCATCGTATATATAGGTGTATCCTTGCCCATCATTGCCGAATGATTTTAACCTCGCCGCCGCTGCCCAGCTTGATGATGGACGAGGGACGTGCCGGTGCCGTCTCCGTGCGGCGCGCCTCGACGATATAGTCCACGGCCTGCTTGATGTCCTCGTTGATCTCCGCAAAGGTGCGGGGCGAAGGCTGCCCGCTGACGTTGGCCGACGTAGATACGATGGCCTTGCGGAAGCGGAAGCACAAGGCGCGGGAGAACTCCTCGGCGGTCACCCGTATGCCCACGCTGCCATCTTCGGCCAGGAGGTTGGGCGCCAGGTTGCGCGCGCCGCTATAGATGATGGTCAGGGGTTTGTCGGCCACGTCCAGCAGGTCCCACGCCACGGGGGGCACGTCCTGCACATAATAGTCCACCTTGACCGCCGAATCCACCAGCACCAGCATGGCCTTGCTGTCTGCCCGGTGCTTGATCTCATAGACGCGGCGCACCGCCTCCTCGTTGGTGGCGTCGCATCCCAGGCCCCAGATGGTGTCGGTGGGGTACAGAATGACCCCACCCTCCTGCATCACCTGGCAGGCCCGCTTGATGTCTTCTATCCAGTCTTTGTTCATTGCACTATCTGATTGATTGACGCGCAAAAGTACGAATAAGTATCCATAAAGCCGCGCAAATGCGTCAAATAATGCAAAACGCAAAACGACGTATCGTCAAAGCATCTGTTGATTTTGCACGATTATTTATTCAAACATATTTACATCATTCCATTATCCGCACCCATGTTGTTTTATTGCACACCGTTACATCGTTGCTATTTCTCCGGTACTGAGACGGACAAATAGCAGTGTTGTAGCGAAGGGATAGCGAAGGTGTAGCGAAGGGATAGCGAAGGGATAACGAACAAATGTCGTGGTGGGTGCCGGGAAGTAATTTCCAACGGAAAGTTTTGTAAGCAAATAAAAAACAGCCAATTAACGCATTTTATCCAGAAGTACAGATTATCCGCAGGGATGTCGGCTTGTGTTCGTTTTAAGGCTCGTCTGGAGCGTTTGGCGATTGCACACGGGGTCGGAAGAAGGGTAATCATTCCGCCTTCATGATAGTAATATAATTATACATAAAATAGCTACAGCATCTTCAGCCAGCGCATAGAAATCCCGTTGGGCGCCGTTGATGTGGGTTTTATGCCAACGATGCCCGTGAAGCCATGAAAAACCACCGGCCCCGGACAATGGCCAAGCCTATTTTAGACTGATTCTAAAATTTTAGCGCGAAACTTCATCGTTTTTCAAGACTTTTGCCTATCTTTACGACTTGTTGGAAGAGCAGACCCCGCCGTTTTCGGAAGAAGATTTGATTCGGTTTCCGGGGCTATATCCCTCCTGGTAGGCCAGAAGGGCTATTCCGGCTTTTGAGAAGAAAGAAAAGAAAAAACAATATATATAATGACGTACAAATGGAATTACCTGACCATCACACCCCGACAGGCAGCAGAAAGCCAACAACTGGCGCAGGCATTGGGCATCAGCCCGATACTGGCCCGGCTGTTGGTGGAGCGTGGCATCACCACGGTCCAGGCCGCACGGAAGTTCTTCCGTCCCCAACTGCCCGAACTGCACGACCCGTTCCTGATGAAGGACATGGACGTGGCTGTGGAACGCCTGAACCGGGCCATGGGCAGAAAGGAAAGGATATTGGTCTATGGCGACTATGACGTGGACGGCACCACGGCCGTGGCGCTGGTCTACAAATTCATCCAACAGTATTACTCCAACATCGACTACTACATCCCCGACCGCTACAACGAGGGCTACGGGGTGTCGATGAAGGGGGTGGACTATGCCGCGCGGACGGGCGTGAAGCTGGTCATCGTGCTGGACTGCGGCATCAAGGCCGTGGAGGAGGTGGCGTATGCCCGCGAGAAAGGAATCGACTTCATCATCTGCGACCACCACGTGCCCGACGACGAGCTGCCCCCGGCCACCGCCATCCTCAACGCCAAGCGCCCGGACAACACGTATCCCTACGAGCACCTGTCGGGCTGCGGCGTGGGGTTCAAGTTCATGCAGGCATTTGCCATGAGCAACGGCATCGAGTTCCACCACCTCATCCCCCTGCTGGACCTGGTGGCCGTCAGCATCGCCTCGGACATCGTGCCCATCATGGGCGAGAACCGCATCCTGGCCTACCACGGGCTGAAGCAGCTGAACTCCAACCCCAGCGTGGGGCTGAAGGCCATCATCGACGTGTGCGGCCTGGCGGACAAGGAAATCACCGTGAGCGACATCGTCTTCAAGATTGGCCCCCGCATCAACGCATCAGGACGCATCCAGAACGGCAAGGAAGCTGTGGACCTGCTGACGGAAAAGGACTTCTCGGCCGCACTGGAGAAGGCCGGGCAAATCAACCAGTACAACGAGACACGCAAGGACCTGGACAAGACCATGACGGAAGAGGCCAACCACATTGTAGAAGGGTTGTCCCACTTCGCCGACCGCCGCTCCATCGTGCTCTACAACGAGGCGTGGCACAAGGGCGTCATCGGCATCGTGGCCTCGCGCCTGACGGAAATCTACTACCGTCCCGCCGTGGTGCTGACCCGCACAGGCGACCTGGCCACCGGCTCGGCACGCTCGGTCTCGGGCTTCGACGTCTACAAGGCCATCGAATATTGCCGCGACCTGCTGGAAAGCTTCGGGGGGCATACCTATGCCGCGGGCCTATCCATGAAGGTGGAGAACGTGCCTGCCTTCACCCGCCGCTTCGAGGACTTCGTGGCGCGGCACATCCTGCCTGAACAGACCAGTGCCGTCATCGACATCAATGCGGAAATCGACTTCAAGGACATCACGCCCAAGTTCTGCGCCGACCTGAAGAAGTTCAACCCGTTCGGCCCGGAAAACGTGAAACCCGTCTTCTGCACGCACCACGTCTTCGACTACGGCACGAGCAAGGTGGTGGGACGCGGGCAGGAACACATCAAGCTGGAGCTGGTGGACGACAAGTCGAACAACGTGATGAACGGCATCGCCTTCGGCCAAAGCTCGCACGTGAGGTTCATCAAGACCAAGCACTCGTTTGACATCTGCTACACCATCGAGGAGAACACCCACAAGAAGGGCGAGGTGCAGCTCCAGATCGAGGACATCAAACCCAACTGGACCGATGAAAAGCTGGCCAGAAAATGACGGGAACAATCCGGAGGATATTTACCGCCACATCCTGAAGCAATACTGGGGCTACGACTCCTTCCGCGGCATTCAGGAAGACATCATCCACAGCATCGGGCAGGGCGAAGACACATTGGGCCTGATGCCTACGGGTGGCGGCAAGTCCATCACCTTCCAGGTGCCCGCCTTGGCACGCGAAGGGCTATGCCTGGTGGTGACGCCCCTCATCGCCCTGATGAAGGACCAGGTGCAGAACCTTAAGGACCGAGGCATCCGCGCCCTGTGCATCCACTCGGGCATGAACCGGCAGGAGATTGTGGCCACGCTGGAGAACGCCATCTTCGGCAACTACAAGTTCCTCTATGTTTCGCCCGAACGGCTGGACACGGACATCTTCCGCGCCAAGCTCAGCCGGATGAACGTCACGATGATTACCGTGGACGAGAGCCACTGCATCTCGCAATGGGGCTACGACTTCCGCCCCGCTTACCTGAAGATTGCCGAAATCCGCGACCTGTTGCCGGGTGTGCCCGTGCTGGCCCTGACAGCCACCGCCACGCCCGAAGTGGTGAAGGACATCCAAATGCGCCTCCGATTCTCCCGCGAAAACGTGTTCCGCATGAGTTTCGAGCGTCAGAACCTGGCGTATGTGGTCCGCCGGACAGAAGACAAGATGCGCGAACTGCTGCACATCCTCGACCGCGTCTCCGGCAGTGCCATCGTCTATGTGCGCAACCGACGCCGCACCAAGGAGGTGGCCGAACTGCTCACGAGCAAAGGAATCACCACCGACTACTACCATGCCGGGCTGAACGATGCCGACAAGGACCAGCGCCAACGCCGCTGGCAACAGGGCGAAAGCCGCGTCATCGTGGCCACCAATGCCTTCGGCATGGGCATAGACAAGCCGGACGTGCGGCTGGTGGTGCATCTGGACCTCCCGGACTCCATCGAAGCTTATTTCCAGGAAGCCGGACGTGCCGGACGCGATGGGCAAAAGGCCTACGCCGTCATCCTCTACGCCCCTTCGGACAAAGTGACGCTGAAACGGCGCATCCCGGACACCTTCCCCGAGAAAGACTATATAAAAGAGGTGTACGAACACCTGCAATACTACTATCAAATGGCGATGGGCGACGGATTGGGCTGCGTGCGCGAGTTCGACATCGAGGACTTCTGCCGCAAGTTCAAGTATTTTCCCGTCCCCGTGGACAGCGCGCTGAAGATCCTGACCCAGGCAGGCTACCTGGACTATACCGATGAACAAGAGAACGCCTCGCGCGTGCTCTTCACCGTCCGTCGCGACGAACTCTACCGGCTGAATGCCCTGGGCGAGAACGCCGACCGCCTCATCCGCCTGCTGCTGCGTCTCTACACGGGACTGTTCACCGACTACGCTTTCATTGACGAAGGCACACTGGCCACCCATACCGGACTTAGCCGCCACCAAGTGTACGAGATCCTGCTGAACCTGTCGCGCCTGCATATCATCCACTACATTCCCCGCAAGAAAATCCCGCATATTGTCTATACGCGCGAACGCACGGAACTTTCACGCCTGTACATCCCCCCCTCCGTCTACGAGGAGCGGAAGAAGCGCTACGAAACCCGCATCAACGCCATGCTGGATTATGCGGAGAATGATACCGTATGCCGCAGCCGCATGCTCCTGCGCTACTTTGGCGAAAAGAACGAGCACGATTGCGGCCAATGCGACACGTGCCTGGCCCTGCGCAACCGCCCGAAAGACAACATGCCCCCGCAAGCGGAAATCCGCCAACGCATCCTCCAAGCCGTATCCACAGCCCCCATGACGTCCGCCGAAGTGTCCGAGGCCGTGCCCGTAGCCGTAGATGCCTTGGCAGAAGCCCTGCGCGACCTGCTGGACGAAAGACTGCTCTTCCGCGAAAACGGTTTGCTGAAAATGCAGGAGAAGAACAAATAATTTACTACATTTGCAACCCGAACAGTAAACCAAGAAATTAACAGAAACAAATATGGGATTCTTTAAATCATTCTTCTCGGGCAAGCCCGACAACCCGATGGCCGAACAAGAAAAGACCCGGCAAAAGAACTTCGACATCTTCAAGTATGACGGCATCCGCGCCCAACGGATGGGTCGCCAGAACTACGCCATCAAGTGTTTCACCGAGGCACTGGCCCTGCACGACGACTTCGAGACCCGCGGCCACCTGGTTCGCTCGTACATACAGGTCAACCAACTGGACGAGGCCCGTCAACAGCTGGAACGCATGACCCAGTTGGAGCCTACGCACACCGACACGTGGCTCACCCTGGCCAACGTCTGCTACATGCAAGAGGACTACGCCGCCATGGCCGAAGCCGCCCAGAAGGCCATTGCCCTGGAAGAGGGAAACGCCATGGCCCATTACCTGCTGGCCAAGGCCGACAACGGACAGGGCAACGGGCTGATGTGCATCGCACACCTCACACAGGCCATCACCCTGAAGGAAGACTTCACCGAAGCCCGTATGCTCCGTGCCGAAGCTTTGGCACACATGCAACAATACAAAGAAGCCTTGGAGGACGTGGAAGCCATCCTGGCCCAAGACCCCGACGAGGAAAG
>JAHLFO010000079.1 GCA_018883785.1 Candidatus Bacteroides intestinipullorum | reverse complement strand
CGTACATGCAGTTGGAGCCGATGCCCTGCAGCCCCAACGCGCCTATCTGCGACCACGAATTGACCGAACCGTGAAGCAGGTGGTCGTAGGCCACCAAATCCTGTTGCAGGTTGTAAAGCAGGATGAAGTCAACGTAGTACAGGCACATGTAGGTCACGAAGCCCCACAGCGAGAGGGAAAGGAACTTGGACATCCACTGGCTCCACGCCGAGTTCCACGGCGGGGCGAGGGACAGGGCGAACATGATGGGGCAGAATATCACCATGATGGCCATGAAGATGCGCTGCGCCACGAGGATGCCGTAGTAGGACATCTGGAAAATCAGCTCTCCCACGAAGCGGATGACATCGTTTATCCATTCGCTGACCTTGGTCTCCGTGGCCACCACCGCCCGTTGGGCGTAGTTGTTGATGGTGTTGCCAAGGTTCTCCACGTTGTAGATGAGCTTGTCCCACCATGCGGCGTCCTGTCCGATGGCGGCCACCTGCTGCGCGGTTGCGATGGAATCCTGTACGGTGCGCAGCCGGTCAAGGTACTCGCTTTGTTTTTGAGCCACCTTCAGCTCGAAGGCGGCCACCTCCTTGTTCTTGGCCTGCGCCATCGCCTTGCTCGCGCTTTCAAGTCCCTTGCCGGGCACCTGCAGGGCGTCACATATCCACGAGGAGGAAGAGATGCAGATGGAGATGCCGACGATGCGGAGGAGCTTCATTACGTCCATGCCGCGCCGTCCGAGCATCATCATCCAGCACTCGTAGGAACCCACGCAGAGGGCGAGCAGCAGCCCGATGATACGGGCCAGTCCCACCGCGTCGCCCAGCACGGCCACGTTGGGGAACGTCTCCATGGCGACAAGGAGCTTGTCCAGGCTCTCGTCGATGGCCGGAAGGCCTATGGTCAATAAAACAGCAGACAGTTGCATAATCGTATTCTTATCTTCATGTAATACATTTTAATTCTAATAATGTGTGGCGGCCACGGCGCAGAGGTTGGCGGTCTGTTTCACGAGTGCCTCCATCTTTCCTTTGGCTTCTTCGTAGGCTTGCTGCCGCTTGGCGTTCTCCAGTCCGTAGCCCACGCCCGTCTTGCGGATATAGGCAATACCTGCGCAAAGGATTTCATTCTGCCTGCCCAGTTCGTCCACCTGCGGCTTCAACTTTCCGCCGCTTTTCGTCATGCAATAGAGCAGGCCGTCGGTGATGCAGTCCTGCATCCGGTTGAACTCGTCCTTGTAGGCCGGATAGACCAGGTCAACGGCGCGGTCGGCCTCCCGGACAAGCTCCTCCTTGTACAGCTCTTCCACATATTTGCGTTCTTCCTCCACCTTCTCCAGCTTCTGCCGCTGGGTCTCCTCGGATATGACCCGTGTGGGCATGATGCGTTTGATGTTCGACTTGGATTCCTTGAAGCGGACACGGAAGCCGGACTTGAAGCCCGCCCATTTCCAATACATTTCCGCGCCGGAGTAACCCTTGTGCAGGAAATAATAGTACCAGTCGGGCGCGAAGTCCCACGGCCCGTTCTCCATGGACTGCCACTGTTTCTTCTTCTCGTTGTCACGGACGGGCACTTGTGCTTCCGCCACAACCGGGGCGAAGACTACACACAGCAATAATATGGCCTCTTTAACTTTCATATCCTTTGTTCCATTTGTCTATTATCGTTTTCGCTATCTCGTCCTTGACCTCGGAGTTCAGTATCTCCCAGATGTAATCCGGCTTCCATCCGCAGTCGGTAATGAGGTAGCAGTACAGGTTCGCGTTGTCGATGATGTACCTCGCCCTGTCGATGGTGGTTTTCAGCGTTATCACCAGGTTCAGCTTCTCGTCCATGGAAGCCTTCATCAGGTTGATGCCGGAAGCGGCCACCGACGCATAAAGCTTGTAGCAGTGCTTCACTTCCCTCGATATGGCCAGGTTGGCGTCGGCATAGTACCACGCCACGAAGGGCTTCTTGCTGACATGGCCGAACGTGTTGGAGGTGAAGTCCTTGTATTCCTTCACCAACCGGTACAGCGCGTTGGCCGTGGAAGAGATGGCGCCTGCCAGCACTAAGTAGGAATGGGCATTGTCCAGCTTGGTGTTCAGGGTGGTGCGCACGTCGTTGAACTTGCCGGCCCCCTTGGTGAGGAGCGACTGCTCGCCGAAGCTGGCGGCCACACGCCGCATGGCCTTGTCCTCGTCCTTCTTGACGGCCTTGTGCAAGGCAATCAGGGCCTCGATGGTCGGGAGGTCTTTGGGGATGACTCCGGCCGATACCCTGACGGGAAGCGACAGGACGGCGATTGCCATAAAGGCGGCAACAAAAAACGCCCTGTAATTTCCTATACCTTTTATATTATAGTCCATGGCTCTTGTTGTCTGGTTCAGTAATTGGAAGCTACAAGCCCGTTCCATGACTGGACAAGGCTACCGACACGGTTCTTCATGGTCACCACGTTTGCCCAGCCCTCCGGGTCGATGGCAAAGAAGAGGTCGTCCGCTGTGGCATACTGTGCCATGAGCATCATTCCCTCCACCTTGTAGCGTATCTTCGTAAGGTCAGTATATATGCGATTGGCCAGGGTCAGCCGCTCGTAGCGGTCGAGCAGGTTGTACCCGTCGCTTTTCCTCTCCGCCGTGGCTTCCCCTTTGAGCGGGTTCTGCACCCTGGCGTTGTTCACGATGTTCACGAAGTCGCCCACCAGTTGTTGGGTCTCGGCTACGAGGTTGCCGAGTTCATTGAGGCAAAGCAGCTTGTTCGTAAACTTCGCCCTGCCCACCGTTTCAATAAGTTCCGGCACGTCTTTGAGGATATCGAAGGCGCAACTTCCGATTCCCTTGTAGTAAAGACTCTCCGTACCGAAACCGGAGATGTTTTCCATCGAGAGCTTGTACAGCTCCTTGATGGTGGCCATACTCACGGTGTAGAGTTCCACCTTCTGCTTCTTGGAGGCGATGGAGTCCAGCCGTTGGTTGTGCTGCCCCTCGATGAGCTTCTGCGAGGCCAGGTTGGCACCCACCGTGGTGATGCAGTTACGGTCTATGACAATGCGCCATCCGGCAAACGTGGGGACGGAGGCGGCAAACAGGAATGTTCCTAATAATATGTTTTTCAGCTTTCCCATAATGACATTACTTTTTGGTGTTGGTTGACTTGTCTGGCAAACTCCAGGTATTTGGGGCTGCCCGCTTTTTTACGGTCGGCCTCGATGCGCGTGATGGCCTCCTGCACCGTGCCGTAGTGCCGCAGGTATGTCTTCAATGCCTCTTTTTCCGTCCGCTCTGTGGTGTAGGCCCAGTAACATTCGGGGGCTTCCTCCACGCCGTAGACATCGGACTGCTGTCCCCGGCATATCCACACCTCCTTGAAGTAGCTGCGCCCCTCGTGGTTGTCGAGCGCGTTGATGGTGAATATCTGCTGCCGCTGCACGGGGGTCAATCCCAGTATGGCGGCTATCTGTTCGTACCTGTCCTTGAACTTGGACTGGTCAAGTAGTATCTTCACGTCGGAGTTGTTGATGATGGCCTCCTTCACGATGGGCGAGTC
>JAHLFO010000078.1 GCA_018883785.1 Candidatus Bacteroides intestinipullorum | reverse complement strand
GCAGCCATTCAGGACAAACTCTACCACGGAGGAATCTCTGCCGTGATGGAAGGCGTGCCCGGCGGAATGGGCGAAGAGGTAGCCCGCTTCCTGACCGACTATTTCTTTGGCGAGATATACACCCGCAACGGACTTGACTTGAAAACCAAAGAACTGCTCGGCTACTGCATCCTGACGACACTGGAGGCGGAAAGCCAGTTGCAGTCGCACTTCCACGGAAACATCCAGGCAGGCAATACGCCCGAAGAAGTGACCGCAGCGGTCATCCAATGCCTTCCCTACATCGGTTTCCCGGCAGCCATCAAGGCATTGCGCATCATCAAGCAGGAAACTGCCCGACCGACCGCATCGGCCACAGATAATCTAGTACGTCTCTCGAAGATAACCGTCGATGCCAACCGTCTAGACGAATACAACGCCTACCTGAAAGAGGAAATAGAAGCCTCCATGCGGCTGGAGCCGGGCGTACTCACCCTCTACGCCGTAGCCGAAAAGGATGCGCCCCACAAGATTACCATCCTCGAAATCTATGCCGACCGTGCCGCTTACGAAAGTCATCTGAAGACACCCCATTTCCAAAAGTACAAACAGGGTACGCTGGATATGGTAAAGGATTTGGAACTGGTGGATACGACACCGCTGATTCCGGGGCTGAAAATAAAGTAATAGTTTTTGCTACATACATTTATTGACTCAGGCAGCAGTATTATCCTTGCTCTTATGGCTATTTATCCTTGCTTCTATGGCGGTTGAAGCATAGTTCCATTATGTCCCCCCTCACAATCAGTTGAACTCCTCCGCCGCACCGCTGCGATAGATGCGCTCAATGGCATCGGCATCGAAAGGAACGGGCGTGCGAGAGAGATCAGGGATATTATAGGACTTCAGGTTGAGATCGTCATTGGCAGGATCGGACTGGGGGAGCACAAAGGGCTTGTGTGCCTTGCCACAAGTATCAACATAGGCTAGGTAAACACGCCCATACTGTCCGTCGCCACGCTTGGAGGCAAAAGCAAACCAACGGCTATCCGATGACCAACTGTGGTAAGTGTCGGAACGATTGGAATTGACTTCGGCAAGGGTGTCTATGCGCCCTGTGCGCAAGTCCATAAGATGAAGGTCCGTTTCGCGATGCCAGATGGGGAAAGTGCCGTAGTTGGCTACGGTAAAGAGCAAGTAACGGCCATCGGGCGATGCCTTGGGATGGCAGACAGAACCGGAATGCAAGCGGGCATCCCAAAGGGTATCCACACGGTCGCCCCACACACCACGATCCGCATCGAAGGCAACACGGCACAGGGAGTAACGCAATTGGAGGATGCTGTCGGGCAGGGAGACACGCGGCGCGGCACAGTAGTACACCCAGCGACCATCTGCAGAAAAGGTGGGGAATGTCTCGAAGACTGTGCTGTCAGCAGTCAGGGAGGAAGAGAGGAAACGGTTGGCATCAAGGTCTGCAATGACGAGATCGGAAACTGTGTCGTACACCTCGAAGCGACGGCTGCCCTCTGCGTGGAACATGGGGATAATAACATTGCTGGAGAAAACAGCATAGCGCCCATCGGGATGGAAATCACCATAGACCACACCGTCCTTGACGCGGCTGTTCTTGAGGTTGAGCTTGCGCAAGCGTCCGTCGCGGTTGAGGACGGTGCCCCCACCTTTGCCTCGAAGGTGGAACATGGAAAGGTCTCCTCTGCCCTGCCCATGGATATGGCAATTCATGCAGCCACGGCCTGTGCGGGCATTATCTGCCAAGATGCGCTCGTTGAAGTTCTCCACGCACCGCTCGCGTATCTGAAGAGCGTTCCATACCTCGTATCCTGGCTCAATCAGGCGGTAGCTGACGTAGGCATCGACACTGTCGGCAACCACGTGCCACGCAAAGTCCGGCCAGGCCTGCCACTTGCCCCGTACACGCGCCTGGACGCTTACTGTCAGCGTATGGCCGCTTTCCGCCGCAAGCAGAGATTTCCAAGCGTCAAGGGGGAATATCGCCTTGTGGCCACGTGACCGGAGACAGAGGCTGTCCTGATTGCCCCGCACGCGCACATCAATAACATCCACGCCTTCAGTGCGAAGGAGGAAGTTCAGGGGAGCGATGTTGCAGGGGATAGTCACGTCGCGATAATCGGGATACATTTCAAAGGGAGTCGTAGCGGGTTGCACCGCCTCCGGACGAGGTGTGCAGGCGTGGAAAGTGGAGGCCAAGGCCAGCAGGAGGATATACAAAAATCTCTTCATGGAAATCCTTACTTGTTCATCGGTTGTGCAAAATGGAAATAGAACCAATAGGTCTTTTCAAACTTGGAACGCAGGGGTGCTGCTTTCCCCCCACCAGCTTCGTAGAGGCGAGTGTACTCGTGAAAGTCGGCCATAAGGCTGGGCGGGATGTTCCACCGCTTCACCTCGTCCAAAGAAGCTGTCTTTCCAGCCAGGAAAACCAGCAACGCCTCGGCATACAAACGGCAAGGAGGAGCAGAATTGCCTGCGAGAAATTCCTGATAATCCTGTGCGAAAGCAGGAATGTCTTTATTTAATAAATCAAAACAAAGCAGATAATCCCGCGCCATCACGTTCTCGGGATGACTGCGCAGGAGATGACGTAGGGAGAGAGGTACGTTAGCCGACGAACGGAGGGTGTCCGTCGTGGGAATCAATGCCCGTTTCTGCTCCAGCCAGCGTTGCACCTCGGGCGTCTGGCGACCGGGCATACGGCGTTCCGCCCAATCCTGATAGCAGAGAGTCATGCGGAGCAGGCGAAGATACTTCAGGGCGGCCGCTTCGTCGCCATTGATGAGGTTGATTTCTGCCAGTCGCTTGATAGCACGTGCGCCGGTGTGATGAGGCGAGAATATCATGCCCAAGATAGCGGCGTGTTCGGCCATGGTCATGTCGCCCAAGGCATACCATACCTCATTGGCAGCACTGATTGTAAGGTAGTCCGATCCGGGAGCCACGGGCAGAAAAAGTCCGTAAGCGGCGGGCTGGTAGTAGTCCGTCAGGGCGTCAGGCAAGAGGCGTTGCTGGGCGTTCAGCAGGTTGTAGTAGTACGTCACGTAGGGCGACCGAACGCGCGCTTGATCCAGCAGGCGGCGAGCTTTGTCCGTGCGTCCAAAGTACATCTCCGCATCAATAGCCAAGCGATACTCCCGGGCGAAATCAGGCTTGTCCCAAGCTTTGGCCCACTCGCCGTAGCCAAAGCATCCATAACCCGCCAAAAGTATTACCACACCCAACGGAATGCCCCAACGCCACGACCAGCGATGAATCATCCACCGGCAGAGCAGAAGCACGCTGCCTATACCTATCCACGTCACGGTACCCGCCAACGGATAGTCTAGCCCACACGCGCGACCGGCTTCCCATACCACGGCCACAATAGCGGGAATCCACGCCCATCGACCGATATAGGGCGACAATAAGCGATAGGCCACCGTGCCCCACAGCGTCAGGAGCAAAGCCATAATCAACGGTCCCAACCCTTCATAATAGAAAAACTGAGTGAGGAAATCGCCGGCCAAACGGGCCAAGGCACCGGGTTGGGACAGGTATTGGCGCAACGCCTCAACCGAATAGAGAAAGAGCGTCGTCTGCTCCCGGTGAAACAAGTGGTAGGGTACCCCACGGAAGAAGAAGAGAAAGAGTGCCAATGCACCCCCTCCCGCTCCCATCCATCCCCAAAAGTGGGCATACGCTGCTTTACGCTTCATGGGCTTACTCTTTTAGAGATGTCTTCACGCGATCCTCACTTTCGATGGCACGGGCGGTTGCACGCGAATCCAGCTCAACGGGGCGCGAGGTGAAGTCGGGCGTGTTGTACGAATAGACCGAGTTCTGATAGTATCGTTTTGGATTCTTCTGAGGCAACAGGAACGGTTTGGTCGCCCTACCCTCTGCATCCACACACGAAAGGTAGAGCAAAGAGTATAACCCGTTCTCCCTCCGGCTGGTAAAGACAAACCAATGGGAACCCGCGCTCCAGTTGTGGTAACTGTCCGCATCGGGACTATTAGCACCCTCCAGGGGAAACATCCGCCCGGTGGCGACATCCAGCAGCCAAAGGTCGCTCTCGCGATGCCAGATGGTGAAATAACCGTAATCGGCAAGGGACACCATCACGTACTTGCCGTCATACGAAGGGCGCGGCCAACTCACGCTCTTGCCCTCTCGGAGAGCGTTGTACAGGGTATCTACCTGCGTGCCATAACATCCTTCCTCGGGATTGAAACCGATGCGGCATAAACTGTACTTCTGCCCGCGGAATCCAGTGGGGTAATGCTGTTGGAGGGCAGTGGTATAGTAAAGCATCCGTCCGTCGGGCGAGAAAGCGGGAGCATTCTCCGAGAAGTGCTTAGTCATCAGCAGGGTGTCCAACAAGAGCTGATGCCGCTCGACATCGTAGACGAAGACATCAGACGAGAGATCAAACACCTCAATGCGCTCGTCTTTCACCACATGGAACCCTTGACGCGTCTGGTTGGTGGAGAAGGCGCAATAGCGTCCCGAGGGATGCCAATAGGGATAAACCATGGCACCGCCCAAGCTGTCAGAAGATGCCTGTAACACTTCCATCACCCCATCACGGTGCACCAGTGTCCCACCATGCGCGCCACGCACATGGAAGACGTACTGGTCAGGATTAGTACGGTTGGGTGTATGGCAATTGACGCACATGCCAGGCACCTGCGTGTTCTCGATAATCGGCCGTTCGCGAAACGTGGCCAACTCGCGCTCGTAAAGCCCCATCTTGCTATACACTTCGTAACCCGGTGCTATCTTTCGGTAGGTCAAGCCATAATCCTCCAAGGGATAATCGCTGACGTGGATGGAGAAGTCGCGATATCGTGTCCACTCTCCACCGTTCTTAATGCATACAGAACAAGTCAGCTTGCCGCCTCGATTGTCCTCCAACAGGCGATGCCACGCATCGATGTCGAAGTCGGCATACGCACCCTGCACGTGGATGGCCTCCCCATGCTCTCCCTTCAACACCACGTCCACACGCTCCGACTCGCCCGCACTACAGAAATTCAACGGAGCAATGCTCACGGGTACGGTCACCTCGGTATAGTCGGGAAATATCGGCGGCAGGTCATCCACCTCACGGGCATTCTTCACCTCCTCGCGGCACGATGCCAAGAGCAAAGCCATCACGATGATTGTTATCCAGCGGTTGTTCATCATTGTTCTTTTATTAAATAATACCATACAGTGTTACGGAATGCCGCCAGCAAGGACGCGTTCTTGTCCCGCTGGGCATACGCCTGAGCGAAATGGGTAAAGCGGTTCATCACGGGCGCACTGACTGCTCCCCGGGGAATACCCCTCTTTTGCATCATGCAAGCAAAGGCTATGCCCTCCTGGCAGATTGCAGGATTGAACCCGGAGAGAGAATTGGTGTAAGCGGCATAATTTATGAACTTATCCAAGTCACGCTCCAAGAGCGGATAGAGCACCAGGTATTGCATCGCCAGGCGGTTCTCTCGGTTGTGCATCAGCAATTGACCGCAGATTTTGTCCAGCTCCACCTCGCTGAACAGGAAGTCGTCCGTCAGGCGCAAGCGGCGCATACGTCCATACACAGGATGCTGTTCAATCAATATGGTATCTGCCAGCATCTCCATCCGGCTCTGTGCCCATGTGCGATAGAAGGCGGTCTTCTCCAGCATCCGCAGGTACTTCTCCGCCACGCGGTATTGACCATTGATAAGATTGGTTTCCGCCAAACGCTTCACCACGCGCCCGCTTTTGTAATAGTTGGGGATGGCCTCCATCGCCTCGAAAGCATAGCGCTGGGCGGTGTTCACCAAACCGAGCTGGAAATAGGCTTCGCCCGTCAGTTGCGTGGAGTTAAAGTCGCGCACGAACTTAGGAAACAATCCTTCCGCACCGTGCTGGAAGAATTCAAAAGCTCTGTCACCCAGTTGGTTGGTCATGCCCAAAGCGAGATTAACAGCGCATACGCTCATAGGCAAGGAAGGTTGATGTTGTTCCGCCTTGCGGATAATTTCCTCCCATTGCTGGGTACGCACCAGATAATCATACTCCACCAACTCATACTTTTGCTTATCATAGCCTTGGGGTATCAACAACAGGGATACCGCCAATAGCACCACCCACACGCCTACGGTCAACCAACGGGGATTCTTGGCGCGCAAAACCATCCGCTCCAACGGACGAACCAACGCAACAAGAATCAAACAGAAGGCAGGAAACGCCACCACGGAGAGGGGCACCACTTCGGGGAAACGATAGTAGTAAACACTCCCCAACAAAACCCGCAAAGGATAGGGCGCGACCCACGTGCTAGCCCACACGCAGACAAAGCCAAACATAAGCATTGCCACGCCGAGACAAAGGCTGAACCTTCGCGAGACAGAATCACCCCACCCGCTGAACAGCACATATACTGCGAACATCCACACCAATGGGCCAACCGTCCAATACAGCAAAGGGATGGCACACAAGGCGTACACTGTCTGTTTCATCCTACCCGACGGATAAAACGCCATAATTGCCAACACAAGCAAGAGAGACACGGTGAAAGCCGGCATCAGGCTTTCATCGCCCAACACCATCCATAATGCCAGCGGAGGCAAGAAACTGAACGCCCACAGGATGTTGGAAATAGGCTCTCCCGCATTCGCCCGCCGCATCAGACGCTCCGTCAACACCTGCAACAAGACGTGTAGCACAGCCAGCACCGCACCACCCATCCACGGATTATTGTAAAACTGTGTAAGAAACTCTGCCAGATAGGCTGCCACACCTCCAGGCACAGCCAGGCGCTCCATCAGATAATCCGTATCAAAGAGGAACAATTGAAATTGCTCCTGCCAGGCCAAGGCGGGCGCATACGCCCACGCCCAGAAGATAAACACGGCTATAGCCAGCAAGCTCCGTCCTATCCATTTCGTGTATGCCCTACATTTCATTTTCTACCTCCCCTCAATCCAATTTGATTTCCTTTACGGTACCATCGGGCATCTTCCGTTGGTAACTCTCCGGGAAGCGCTGCTTCAAGAAGTCATACAGCGGTCCGGACGCTGCCAGCTCCATCAATCTCCAAGAATAATGGCGATACTCACGACGTAAGCTATCCATCACGACCTTCTGCGCGCTGACCGTGACGGTGTCACCCGCCTGATGTGCGGTGCGGCTCGTCTTCTGGCAAATCCAGATTTGGCGGCCATACGCCTGCGTATACTCTTTCCATTGCTGGAGCAAATCGTTCTGGGGTGTGCCCCCTGCACTGCTTATACTATCTAGTTTCACCGCCACCTCGCCTGGCTCGGTTACCACCAACAGGTCTTGTATACCCCAACGGCTCTTCAGCTCCACGCGGATGATGCCCATCAGGTGCTTGCGGGTTGTGAAGACAAACTTACCATCCGTGATCTTCACAGAATCCACCCCCATGCTATCCGGGCGAATGAAGGGAACGAGATATACCCACTTGCCGTCCCGACTATGATCAGGAAGCTGTCCGACAATGCGGCATTCCTCGCCCGATGTCGGCTTGCAAGCAACCAGCAAAATGCTCAACACAATAAAAAGATAGGTCAAATGTTTCACCATAAAGTTCTTTTTTAAGAAAAACGGATCACATGAACAGAAAAACCATCCATGTAATCCGCTCTTTATGTACCAAAAATATCGCTAGGTTTAGAAATCGGCATTACGCGGCGTGCGCGGGAAAGGAATCACATCGCGGATATTGGCCATACCGGTCACGAAGAGCAAAAGACGCTCGAAACCCAATCCGAATCCTGCGTGAGGGCAGGTGCCGTATTTGCGCGTATCCAGATACCACCACATATCTTTCATCGGGATATGCAGTTCCTGGATGCGGGCCATCAGCTTGTCATAATTCTCCTCGCGGACACTGCCTCCGATGATCTCGCCGATCTGCGGGAAGAGTACATCGGTGCCTTGCACAGTCTTGCCATCCGCATTCTGCTTCATGTAGAACGCCTTGATTTCCTTCGGATAGTCTATCATGATGACGGGCTTGCGGAAATGCTCTTCCACCAAGTAACGCTCGTGCTCACTGGCCAAGTCGCATCCCCAATAAACGGGGAACTCAAACTTGTGGCCTTGTGCAACGGCTTCTTCCAAAATTTTGATGCCTTCGGTATAGGGCAGGCGAACAAACTCTGTGTTCACCACGCCTTGCAAGCGTTCGATCAAGCCCTTGTCCACCATCTTATTGAGGAATTGCAGGTCGTCCTGACAATTGTCCAATGCCCATTGCACGCAATACTTGATGAATTCTTCTTCCAAGTCCATCAACTCGTGCAGGTCGGCAAAGGCCACCTCCGGCTCTACCATCCAAAACTCAGCCAAGTGGCGGGGCGTATTGGAATTCTCTGCACGGAACGTGGGACCAAACGTGTAGATAGCCCCCAGTGCCGTGGCCGCTAATTCGCCTTCCAACTGACCAGATACCGTCAGGCTGGCTTGTTTGCCAAAGAAATCGTCGTCGTAGATGATGGAACCGTTCTCATCCTTCTTCAGATCGTAGAGGTTCATCGTGGTCACCTGAAACATCTGGCCGGCTCCTTCGCAATCGGAAGCCGTGATGATGGGCGTATGGAAATAAAAGAACCCCTTCTCATGGAAGAACTTGTGGATTGCGATAGCCATGTTGTGACGGATGCGAAAGACGGCGCCAAACGTATTGGTACGGGGACGCAGGTGAGCCACCTCGCGCAGGAACTCCATCGAGTGTCCCTTTTTCTGCAACGGATAAGTGTTATCACACGCACCCAGCAACTCAATCTCGCGGGCTTGCACCTCCACTTTCTGACCTGAACCTACTGACTCGGTCAGCACTCCGTTCACGCTCAAGCAAGATCCCGTGGTGATGTCTTTCAACAAAGCCTCATCAAAATTGGCCACATCGACCACAATTTGCACATTGTTGATGGTTGAACCATCGTTCAACGCAATAAAACTTACCTGCTTGCTACCACGCCGGGTGCGCACCCAGCCTTTTACATTGACCATCGAACCGAAATCATCCCGCTTCAGAAGGTCTATGACTTTTGTTCTGCTTATCTTTTCCATTTCCTTAATACCTCTTTATTACTTACTTTATTCAAAGGAACCCATGCGCAAGAAGTTCACCTCTTGCTCGGTCAGATAACGCCATTCACCCCGGCGAAGTCCTTTCTTAGTCAACCCGGCAAAATAGACGCGATCCAACTTCACCACTTTGTAACCTAAGGATTCGAAGATGCGGCGCACAATGCGGTTTTTACCGGAGTGAATCTCAATGCCCACATCATTCTTCTTGTTCTCATCCGTATAACTGATAGCATCGGCATGGATTTCACCATCGTCCAGTTCTATGCCAGCGGCAATTTTCTCCATGTCGGCTTGAGTCAGGTTTTTATCCAAATGCACATGATAGATTTTTTTCTTCAGATACTTGGGATGAGTTAGCTTGGAAGCCAAGTCACCATCGTTAGTCAGCAAAAGCACACCCGTCGTATTGCGATCCAAACGACCGACAGGATAGATACGCTCGGTGCAGGCATCCTTCACCAAGTCCATAACCGTGCGACGTGCCTGAGGATCATCGGACGTGGTGACGGTGTCCTTGGGTTTGTTAAGGAGAACGTAAATTTTGCGCTCGATGTTCACCACCTGATCGTGGAACTTCACCTCATCGCCCCGCTTAATTTTCGTGCCCAACTCTGTGATCACCTCTCCATTGACCGACACCACGCCTGCCGTAATAAATTCGTCAGCCTCGCGGCGCGAACATACGCCGGCATTGGCCAGGAACTTGTTCAGACGGATAGGTTCGTTGGGATCAACAAACTGCTCCTTGTATTCTATCTGCTTCTTCTTGCTATACTTGGCATTGGGATCATATCCGGGCGTACGGCGACGCTGATTGTTGTTATACGGGCGGTTTCCTCCGTTATTGTTGGGATTGAAACGGGGACGTCCTTGATTGCCTCCGTACGGGCGTTGCGGACGCTCACCGCCTTCGTTGGTGTTGTAATTATTATAACGCGGACGCAGGGAACGGTCGGCATTGCCGTATGCCGGGCGATCGTTATTGTACGAACGTTGCGGACGTTCACCGCCATTCTCGGCATTGTTGTATCTCGGACGGTAGGGACGATCCTGATTATAAGGACGCTGCGGACGCTCGCCATCAACATTGTTGTATCTCGGACGATACGGCTTCTGCGGACGCTCGCCATCGGCATTATTGGCATTGTAACGCGGACGATACGGACGATCCTGATTGTAGGGACGGTCATTGCCATACGTGCGCTGTGGACGCTCGCCATTCTCACCATTTGCATTGAAGCGCGGACGATACGGGCGGTCACTGGAGTAAGCGCGTTGCGGACGTCCTGCATTTTCGGCATTCGGATTGAAACGCGGGCGATGAGGACGGTTATTGCCCTCGCGATTATAAGGCACACGCGTGTATCCATTCTCTTTATTCGTCTGATTCCCCTCGCGGTTGGCATCTGTATTCCCCGTCGAAGAGGGAGTACCCTGCCAGTTTTCGTTTTCTGTTGTCATTGTTCTATTCGTCTAATGGCCTCACGGCCTCGTTAATTAAAAAGTTGAGAATTTATAAGTAGTGTTTACATTCCGGTGTAATTGTGCGGCGTAATAGCGCGCAACTCGGCTTTGATGTCTTCACCCACGTTCAGCCCCTCGATGAAATCCTTGATGGAAGCCTCGGTAATAGCTTGGTTGGTTCGCGTCAAGGCTTTCAACGCTTCGTAGGGATGCGGATAACCCTCGCGGCGCAGGATAGTCTGGATAGCCTCGGCCACCACACTCCAGCAATTATCCAAATCCCGATAGATGACCGATTCGTTCAGAAGAAGCTTGCGCAACCCTTTGAGCGAACTTTGGATAGCAATCAGAATATGACCGAAAGGCACACCTACATTGCGCAAGACGGTGGAATCCGTCAGATCACGCTGGAGACGGGATACGGGGAGCTTCATAGCCAGATGGCTCAACAATGCGTTGGCCACACCCAGATTTCCTTCGGCATTCTCAAAGTCAATAGGATTCACCTTGTGGGGCATAGCGCTGGAGCCTACTTCGCCGGCCTTGATCTTCTGCTTGAAATACTCCATAGAAATGTATTGCCAGAAGTCGCGATTCATATCAATCATAATGGTATTGATGCGCTTCAGGGCATCGAACACAGCAGAGAGATTATCGTAATTGGAGATCTGCGTGGTGTATTCCTCACGCTCCAAGCCCAGCTTCTCGGACACGAACCGATTGCCGAAGGCTTTCCAGTCGTAATCCGGATAAGCCACATGGTGAGCATTGTAATTACCGGTGGCTCCACCAAACTTGGCTGTCAGCGGACAAGCCTTCAACAAAGCCAATTGACGCTTCAGGCGATAAGCGAAGACGTAAATCTCCTTGCCCAGACGAGTGGGCGAAGCAGGTTGGCCATGTGTCTTGGCCAGCATCGGGATATTGGCCCACTCTTCTGCATAAGTCTCCAATTGGGCGATAAGTTCTTCCAATTGGGGATAATAGGCCTGCTCCAAAGCTTCCTTGACGGAGAGAGGTACAGAGGTATTGTTGATGTCCTGCGAGGTCAATCCAAAGTGGATGAACTCTTTATAAGGCTCCATGCCTCCCATCTTGTCAAACTGTTCTTTCAGGAAATACTCCACGGCCTTCACGTCGTGATTGGTCACGCCTTCTATCTCTTTGATGCGCGCGGCATCAGCTTCGGAGAAATTGCGGTAAATGTCGCGCAAAGGCTCGAACACGCCTTTATCTATCCCCTTCAGTTGAGGCAAAGGCAACTCGCACAAGGCAATAAAATACTCTACTTCTACACGCACCCGGTATCTGATGAGTGCAAATTCGGAGAAATAAGAGGCCAAGACATCCGTCTTACCCCTATATCGGCCGTCAATCGGAGAGATTGCGGTTAATACATCCAGTTTCATACGTCGTATTATGTGTGAATGATAATTATCAGGGTGCAAAATTACTCTTTTTTTTGCGAAGTTCGTCCAAAGTTTGTGTTTAAAAATAATAAAGCTTCCCACACTGCCGGATGCAGGAAAAAACGCACATCGCGACCCTCGGCCAAGGCCCGTCGGATGAAAGTGGAACTGACATCCAACACGGGCGCCTGAGTCAAGCGAACATGTGGGGGTAAGGCAGAAACTTCCACAGGATATCCCGGGCGGGGATAGATGAGCAGGTGATGTTCGGCCAGGATGCGCTCCGCCTCGCGCCAACGGGAGAATCCTGCCCAGTTATCCGACCCTATGATAAGGTGGAATTCATGCCGGGGATACTCCTCCCTGAGCTTGTCCAGCGTATGGATGGTATAAGACGGGCGCGTCAGGCCAAACTCCACATCCGATGCCCGGAAACGTGGGTAATCACCGATGGCAAGACGCACCAAACGCAGACGCAAGTGGTCGTCCATCAGCTCCTGTCCTTCCTTGAACGGATTGCGGGGGGAGACTACAAACCACACCTCGTCCACCTCGCCAAACTCACAAAGCCAGTTGGCCAACGCCAGATGCCCGATGTGGATGGGATTGAACGAACCGCTGAAGATACCTACACGCATCACTCTTGCTTCTTCTCTTTCAGGTTACGCCAGCAGACAAACACGTTGTAGCAAGCCACCAACATCACCAAGAGCATGGCCACGGAACTCACCACCTCTTTATAACTGAGGCTGCCCGCCAAACAAACAGCTGCAAAAAGGAAACAGATGATATTAACTATCAACAGCACTTTGCTCATCTTGCGGCTCATCTGACGACCGCTATAATCTCGTTTGGTTGCCATAGGATTATCAACTTACTTATCGTTCAGAAAATCAGAGATCACCTGCAATGCCTCGGCCTTGGCTTTCTCCAGGTCATCGTTGATGATCACCCGGTCGAACTTCGGCGCGAAAGTCAGCTCGTAGGCAGCTTTGGCCAGGCGACTCTCGATGACCTCGGGCGCATCTGTGCCCCGGCCTTCCAGACGATGCCGCAGCTCCTCTATCGAAGGCGGCTGGATGAAGACAGAGAGGGCACGGTCGCCATAGAATTGCTTGATGTTACATCCGCCCACCACGTCCACGTCGAAAATGACATTTTGCCCATCGGCCAATTGCTTCTCCACTTGCGACTTCAGCGTGCCGTAAAAGCGGTCTTTGTACACCTCTTCATATTCCAAAAACTCACCTGCCTCGATGCGACGACGGAATTCATCGGGGGTGAGGAAGAAATACTCCACACCATCACGCTCACTCCCCCGAGGAGCCCGACTGGTAGCGGAGATGGAGAAAGCCAGGTGCAAGGGTTGGGTAAGTAGATAATTGATTATCGTGCTCTTGCCTGAGCCGGACGGGGCGGAAAAGATGATCAGCTTGTTCATGGTTACATTTATATTACGTTACATTACATTTAATACTTGTTCCTTGATTTGCTCCAGTTCATCCTTCATGCGCACCACGATTTTCTGCATCTCGGCATGATTGGATTTGCTTCCAAGCGTATTGATCTCACGACCCATCTCCTGCGCGATGAAGCCCAGTTTCTTTCCTTGGCCGTGGCCGCCTTCCAATGTCTCGATGAAATAGCGCAGATGATTAGCCAGGCGTTGCTTCTCCTCATTAATGTCCAGCTTCTCAATATAGTATATCAGCTCCTGCTCCAGGCGGTTCTTGTCGTAATCCACGCTCAGTGTCTTTTCCAGCGTCTCGGTGATGCGGTCTTTGATTTTGCCCACGCGCTCTTGCTCGTATGGCTCCACTTCGGAGAGCAAAGCAGAGATGTTTGCAATCTTCTCGCGGAACTTCATCTCCAACGCAGCTCCCTCCTGACGACGAAAGTCCACCAACGCCGTCAACGCTTGTTCCACGGCTTGATGAGCCGCTACCCACTCCTCGTCCGTCAAATCCTGCATTTCGTTCTTGGCCAGCACATCCGGCAGGCGGAGGAGCGTGGAGAACCAGTCGGCGGGTTCGGGAATGCCCGTAGCCTGGGAAATCTCACGGATACGGTCATAATAAGCTTTCACCAACGCTTGGTCGATGGGCGTAGCCAGGTCGGCACCCTCCTTCTTCTCTATCCAGAGGCTGAAGTCCACCTTGCCGCGCTCCAAGGCGCGAGCTATCTCCGAGCGGATTTCCATCTCCTTCTCCCGGTATTGTGGCGCAATGCGGGTGGACAAATCCAGCGCCTTGCTATTGAGCGATTTTATCTCGACATTGATTCGTTTATCGGGCATTTCAACGGCCGATTTGCCATAGCCCGTCATGGATTGTATCATAATGCTTCTTAAGTTTTGCGCAAAATTACACGATTATTTTAATTAGTGAAAATAATCCCGTACTTTTGTAAGCTGAAACGAGAGAAAGGCGAAAGAAAGGCCTTGTCTTTGCAGACTTTTGACCACCCTTTCCCTTCGCAAAGGTATTAAAACGATATTCAATACATTATGTCTTGCATCTTACATATAGAGACTTCCACCACGGCATGTTCAGTCGCCGTGAGTGAAGACGGACAGAACATTTTCCGGAAAGAAGAATTGAAAGGTCCCTCGCACTCCACCCTTTTGGGCGTGTTTGTAGACGAGGCCCTTTCGTTTGCCGACAGCCATGCCATCCCGCTGAATGCCGTGGCCGTCAGTTGCGGGCCGGGTTCGTACACGGGGCTGCGCATCGGCGTGTCCATGGCCAAGGGCGTGTGCTATGGACGCAACCTGAAGCTCATCGGCCTGCCCACGCTGGAGGTGATGTGCGTGCCGGTGCTGCTTTATCATGACGAGCTCCCGGACGATGCCCTGCTCTGCCCCATGCTGGACGCGCGCCGCATGGAGGTGTATGCCGCCATCTATGACCGCGCCTTGCACCCGGTGCGCCCCATCGGCGCCGACATCGTGGACGAGCAGTCGTATGCTGAATATCTGGAGCGCGGGCCAGTTTATTTCTTCGGAAACGGAGCAGACAAATGCAAAGGCAAGCTGACGCATCCCAATGCCCACTTCATCGACAACGTCCACCCGCTCGCCTCAATGATGTTCCCCTTGGCGGAGAAAGCCATGGCACAAGGAAGATTTGAGGACGTGGCTTACTTCGAGCCATTCTATCTGAAGGAATTCGTGGCGGGAAAACCCAAGAAACTTGTTTAATTATTGAGGAATGAAGAATCGCGCCTCGCGCGCGGTGAAGAATTTTTCCGGTTCATCCACAACCTTTCATGCCTGTTGAATTCTTCATTCTTCATTCTTAATTCTTCATTTAAATATATGCAATACAACACCCAACAAAAGCGGATGTCCTTGCCCGAGTACGGTCGGAGCATCCAGAACATGGTAGACTATGCGGTGACCATACCCGACCGCGCCGAGCGCCAGCGTTGCGCCAACACCATCATCAACATCATGGGGAACATGTTCCCCCACCTGCGCGACGTGCCCGACTTCAAGCACAAACTCTGGGACCACTTGGCCATCATGTCCGACTTCAAACTGGACATTGACTACCCCTACGAAATCGTACTAAAGGACCGGCTGGACTCCAAGCCGGAACCCATCCCCTACCCGCGCACCAAGATTCACTACCGCCACTATGGACGTACGCTGGAAGTGCTCATCCAGAAAGCCTGCGAGATGCCCGAAGGAGAAGAAAAACGCCAATTGACCGCCCTCATCTGCAACCACATGAAGAAGGACTACATGGCCTGGAATAAGGACACCGTAGATGACCGCAAGATTGCCGACGACCTGGCCGAACTGTCCGAGGGACGCCTCCAAATCACGCCCGACATCCTGCGCGTGATGAACGAGCGCATCAACCGCTATTGCCGGCCAAACTACCAGAACTATAACAACCGCACCAACAACAATAACCGAAACAACAACCGCAAGAAAGGCGGGAAATACTAACAAAGCCATGGCATCATTCATCATCGAAGGAGGGCACAAGCTGGGCGGGGACATCCGCCCCCAGGGCGCCAAGAACGAAGCCCTGCAAATCATCTGCGCCACCTTGCTCACACAGGACGAAGTGGTGGTGCGCAACGTGCCCGACATCCTGGACGTGAACAACCTCATCCAGCTCCTCCGCGACATGGGCGTGCGTGTCACCAAGGAGAGCCCCGACACCTATCGCTTCCAGGCCGCAGACGTGGACTTGTCCTACCTGCAAAGCGAGGCCTTCCTGAAGACCTGCGCCAGCCTGCGCGGCTCGGTGATGCTGGCAGGACCGCTGGT
>JAHLFO010000077.1 GCA_018883785.1 Candidatus Bacteroides intestinipullorum | reverse complement strand
GGTGAACAAGGCGAAAGGTGTGGACTTCTCCAAACGTTTGAATGCTTTGGTTGACAAATACAACGACCGTAGGGATAGCGCCATCTTTGCAGATGAGGTCTTGACGGAAGTGGCTAATCAGATGGCTGACTTGTTGAAAGAGCTAAACAAAGAGAAAAAATCTTTCCTTGATTTAGGCATTAGCTATGAAGAAAAAGCTTTTTATGATATTCTGAAATCCATAGCCAAACAGTTTGGTTTTGAATATCCCGAAGATAAGCTACTTAAACTTGCTGCTGAAATCAAGAAGATAGTGTCGGATAAGTCTAAATATACCGATTGGTCTACCCGCGATGATATAAAGGCGGAACTGAAGATGGATTTGATTTTGGTCTTAGCCGAATATGGCTATCCTCCGGTAACGAATGACGAGGTGTTTAAAGAGATTTTGGAACAAGCGGAGAATTTCAAGAAATACAATGGATGACAATATGATGAAAGCCGAATCTCAAAACATAGAATTCAAAGAATCTTGGCGCGATGAATACCAGAAATGGATTTGTGGCTTTGCCAATGCACAAGGCGGTACGCTGTATATCGGTCTGCGTGACAATGGCGAAGTGTGCGGCGTACAGGATGCCAAGAAGTTGATGGAGGACATTCCGAATAAGGTACGCCTTCGGGTATCTGGACAACTTTTAAGTTTGAGTACCCGGAAAGGGCTACGATCCAAAGCGACCGGAAAACTACCCAAAAGACTCCCCAAAAGACTACCCAAAAGGCCATACAAAACCTGACGGAACAACAGCAAGCTATACTGTCATTCTTAAAAGGACATCCGGAAGCGACCCGAAAAGAGATAAGCGAAAGCCTTTCTAACATTACAGAGGATGGTGTAAAGTACAATCTTTCCCGACTTCAAGAACTGGGGTTGTTGAAACGCATAGGAGGCAGGAAGCAAGGATATTGGCAAATTATAGAATAAAAAGGATTATGGACGATTTGGAAGAATTTGCAAGTTGGCATAAGTAACCGTTTTTCAGATGAATACATTCAGCGACATATTATTATCTTGGTATAGTGAAAACAAGCGTGAGTTACCTTGGCGCGATACTCGGGATCCCTATTTGATTTGGATTTCTGAAATCATCCTGCAACAGACGCGCGTGGCGCAGGGATATGATTACTATGCCCGTTTTGTCCGGCGTTTTCCGGATGTCAAGTCATTGGCAGAGGCGGATGAGGACGAGGTGATGCGTCTATGGCAGGGATTAGGGTACTACTCGCGGGCACGTAACTTGCTGGCGGCGGCGCGGAGCATGAGGGATGGTGTATTCCCTACGTCCTATGAGAGGGTGCGTGCGCTGAAAGGGGTGGGGGACTATACGGCGGCTGCCATTTGCTCCTTTGCCTATGGGATGCCTTGTGCGGTGGTGGATGGTAATGTCTACCGGGTGCTGGCACGTTATTTCGGAGTGGATACGCCTATTGATTCTACTGAGGGGAAGAAAGCGTTTGCTGCCTTGGCGCAGGAGATGCTGGATACGTCCCATCCGGCTGATTATAACCAAGCCATCATGGATTTTGGCGCGCTGGTATGCACGCCAAAGTCGCCAGGGTGCATGTTTTGTCCGTTGGCGGAAACATGTATGGCTTTATCGGAAGGGCGCGTGGCGGATTTGCCGGTCAAGCAGCACCGGACGAAGTTGGTGGATCGTTACTTCAACTACCTGTTCGTGCGGATGGGGAAGGACACCTTGTTGCACAAGCGGACGGCGGATGATATTTGGAAAAATCTTTTTGAACTCCCGTTGTTGGAGACAGATGAAGATCTGGACGTGGCAAAGTTCCTCGGAAGCCAAGCCTTTGCAGACTTTTTGCGGGGACACGCCGAGGTGGTGGTGCGGCCATTGTCTCGCGGGGTGAAGCATGTGTTGTCCCATCGCATCATTCATGCCAATTTCTATGAAGTCGTACTGCCCGAATCTGTCGAGTTTCCGGGGTATCAGCGTGTGCCGGTGGCCGATTTGGATGCCTATGCCTTGCCGCGATTGGTGCATGCCTTTTTGGAAAATCATCTAAAAAAGCAGGCTGATTCTTGCAAGATGTAGATATTCTCGTTATTTTTGGCACCAAATAAAAGGAGAAGATAATTTATGTCTGTAAATAAAGTGATATTATTGGGAAATGTAGGGCGTGACCCAGAAGTGAGGTACTTGGATACGGGGGTTGCCGTGGCTACATTCCCTTTGGCTACGACGGATCGGGCTTATACCTTGTCCAATGGTACACAGGTACCCGAGCGCACAGAGTGGCACAATCTGGTCTTGTGGCGTGGCTTGGCCGAGACTGCTGAAAAATACGTGCACAAAGGCGACAAGCTTTATGTCGAGGGTAAAATCCGTACCCGTTCGTATGATGACCAGACGGGTGCCAAACGCTATGTGACGGAGATCTTCGTGGACAATATGGAAATGCTTTCTCCAAAACCTGCCGCAGGGCCGCAAACGGCTCCTCAACCGCAACAACCTGTGCGTCAGCAGCCTGTGGCATCAGATAATGGGGCGGATGATTTGCCGTTCTGATGGTTAAACTAATACAAAATCCTTTGGACTCAGACGCTTATTTAGCTCAGGTGGCAGATGGGTTGAGCAACGTATTTGTCACCGCTCCTACTGTATCGGCCGTGGTTGCCTTGGTATGTGCGGTCGTATTCCTGTTGGTATCCGGTTTCGCATCGGCTGCCGAAGTGGCTTTCTTTTCGTTGTCGCCTTCCGATTTGACGGATCTTGGCGGGCACAAGCGGGCGGTGGATGGCCGCATTTCCAAGTTAAGGAATGATGCGGAACGCTTGTCAGCTTCACTCTTGATCACGAACCATCTGGCGAATGTAGCGGTCATTGTCCTCTGTAATTTCTTCTTCCTACAAGTATTTCATTTTTCTACGCCTTGGGTGCAATTCGGGGTGTGGACGCTGCTCCTGACTTTACTGGTGGGGGTGGTGGGCGAGTTGATCCCGAAGATGTTTTCCGCTCAGAAGGCATTGGCATTTTGTCGGTTTGCCGTTCCTGGCGTGGAAGCTTGCTGCTCGGCGGTCTATCCGTTGGCGTCGGTGTGGTTGCGTTCTGTCTCGTTGGTGGACAAATACGTGATCCGGAGGAAAGCACATCCTTTGCAGGTGGATGGTTTGGTAACCGGCAAGGCGGGCCATGCTGAGGAGAACAAAATCCTGGAAGGCATCATCCGTTTTGGCGAGGAAACGGCCAAAGAAATCATGACTTCGCGGTTGGATATGGTGGATTTGGAGTTGCATACTCCTTTCAAGGATGTGTTGAAGTGTATTGTGGAGAATGTGTATTCGCGCATCCCTGTATATAGCGAGACGCGGGACAATATCAAGGGCATCTTGTATATCAAAGACCTGTTGCCTCACTTGTCCAAAGGCGACAATTTCCGCTGGCAGTCCCTGATCCGCCCGGCTTACTTCGTGCCCGAAACGAAGATGATAGACGAGCTGCTGCGCGACTTTCAGGCCAATAAAATCCACATTGCTATCGTGGTGGACGAGTTTGGCGGCACATCGGGCTTGGTGACCATGGAAGACGTCATCGAAGAGATCGTGGGCGAAATCCGTGATGAATATGACGACGAGGAGCGTACTTACGTCACGCTGAACGACCATACGTGGATATTCGAGGCCAAGACCCAATTGATAGATTTCTATAAAATCACCCAGGTGGACGAAGACATGTTCGATGAAGTGGCTGGAGACGCCGATACATTGGCCGGCTTGCTGCTGGAGTTGAAAGGTGAGTTTCCTGCCCTGCATGAGAAGGTAGCTTATGGCCGCTATGAGTTTGAAGTCCTTGAGATGGACAACCGCCGCATCTTGAAGGTCAAGTTTACCATCAATCCCTCAATCCCGGATAATCATGCCGTTGCTGCTGAAGCATAAGGATGCGGCCTGCCTTTGGGGCGTTTGGCAGATGAGCGAGGCGTATGAGGATTTGTGCGCGTCGCTGCCTCCGGCCATGGTGGTTGAAGCAGAAGACCGCTTCCAGGCTCCTCACCGCAGGCAAGAGTGGTTGTCGGTGCGGGCTTTGCTGCGCGAATTGGCGGCGGGCAGGGATTGCGAGATTCATTACCAGCCTTCGGGAAAGCCATATCTGCTTGATGCCTCCACCTCCATCAGCATATCGCATACACGGGGGTATGTGGCTGTCATTTTGGGGCAAAAGCCGGTGGGTATAGACATTGAGCAATATGGCTCGCGGGTGCATAAAGTGGCTTCACGGTTTATGCGTACCGACGAGATGGCGGCTCCCTATGATGGTGATGACACCTGGAGCCTCTTGTTGCATTGGTCTGCCAAGGAGACGATGTTCAAGTGTCTGGACAAGACAGAGGTGGATTTTCAGGAGCACCTTCGGATTTTCCCTTTCACGCCTGTTCGCCAAGGCGTATTTCATGCCCGCGAATACAAGACGGCTTGTCGGCGGACTTTTTTCATTCATTACTTGTTGCATCCCGATTTCGTGCTGACTTGGCAAGTCGGGTAGGGGGGTGATGCCACTCAAACGCGAGGCAATCTGGAAGCGCCGAGGGCTATCAGTAGTCCGAAGAAGGCAACAATGGCGAAGGTCCAGTGCAGCGTGATGGCTTGGGACAAGTGCCCAATGACGGGCGGCCAAAGCAGGAAGCCCAGGTAGCCAATGGAGGAGACGGTAGCCAACGCCGTGCCCGGGTTCATCCGGGTGGAGTGGCCGGCAATGCTATAGCACACGGGGACAGTGGACGAGATGCCGAAGCCTACGAAAAAGAATCCGATGGTGGCGGGCAGTACGTCTGGCAAGAGGACAGCCAGCAGCAAGCCGAAGCAGATGAGCAATCCGCTGAGTCGGACAATCCGTTGTGCGCCGAAGCGGGACACGAAGTAGTCTGCCACGAAGCGGCCTATCGTCATGGTGCACATGCAGGTGACGTAGCCCAGTTGCACCAGCTTGTCCGGTGCCCCTACCACTTGTTGGAAGTACAGGCCGCTCCAGTCGTACATGCTGCCTTCGCACACCATGGCGCAGAAGGACATGCCGCCCAGCAGAAGCACGTAGCGGTCCAGTCGTTGGCGCAGGGGGATACGTTTCTTTTCTATAGTCTTTCCTGAGGTTTGTGCCGGTTTCCAATCATGGCGCACCAGCAGACGGCGCATGTAGGTGGTCAGGACAATGACCAAGGCCGTCACTAGCAGGAAGTGTGTCCATGGCCGGATCTCTAAGGCAATGAAGCTCATGCTGATGACGCCGCCCAAGAATCCTCCCAAACTCCATAATCCATGCAGCGAGGCCATGATGCTACGGGCATAGAAGTGTTCCAAGTTGACCCCTTGCGTATTGGCAGCGATGTTGCACAGGTTGCCGCTCATGCCAAATAGGAAAAGCCCTGCGGACAACAGCCAGGCATTGCCGGCCATACCCAGTGGAAGCAGCATGAGCGGATAGAGCAGTGCGCCCAAGGTCAGCATCCGTCGGCTGCCGAAACGGTTGATGAGCCAGGCGGAAAGATACATGGCTGTCATCTGTCCCACGGGGATGGAAAACAATACGGTGCCCAAGGCGGCATCACTGAGTTGAAGGGCGCTTTTGATGTCGGGGATGCGGTTGGCCCAAGTGGCGAAAACAGCTCCCTGTACGAAGAAGAACAGGCTGACAGCCAGCCGGAAACGACGGAGTGCTTGTATTCGGGTAAGCATACGGTTACTTGTTTTTGTGTATTTGGCCGGCAAAGGTCGGAATAATTCCTCATTTTTCCGTACCTTCGCGTCAGAATTCATGCGTATGAAACTTTTGGGCTTGTATGGCCGGAGATGCGGCCTTGAGCCCCTTTGCCAAGCAAGAAGAAATCACTATCTTTGCGCAGAGACATATCAAAGGTGCCACCTTTGATAGGCAAAGGTACTACCTTTGGTAGGCAAAGGTGGCACCTTTGGTAGGACTTGCCCGCAGCAAGGCGGTGCCGGGCCGCTGCCAAGGCGGTGCCGATCTGCGGAAAATTTAACAAGAAAGGAGGCATGAAATGGCATTTTTCAAGAAAAGGAAACTGAGTGATGGCAAATGGCACGCCGTTGCCGCAAACCTGATGAAGCCCGCCACGATAGACGATGTGGCCGACGAGCTCTCCGCCCGCTCCACCGTGAGCCGCGCAGATGCCTACGCCGTGCTGGTGGAACTGGGCGACGTGATGGGCCGGTTGATGGCATCGGGCCGGTCGGTGAAGTTGAAGGGCGTGGGCACATTCTACCTCACCTGCCAGACAAAGGGCACAGGCACCGACACGCCCGAGGAGCTGACGCCGGAGATGATAACGGACGTGAAGGTGCGCTTCATCCCCGAATACAGCCGGGGACAACGCAATCAAATCACGGGGCGCACGATGCTGAGCAAGTGGCTGGAGTGGATTGAGGTGTGGGACAACAACGAGTAGATGGGCCTACCTGCTCTTTTCGTACGCTATCAGCAACCCGACGACTTGCGAATAGCTCTTCTGTCCGCCCTCCACACGGTTGCCCCGCAGGTAGAGTTCGTAGAGCTTGCTTTGCGCGTCGCCGACGAGTCGGTTGTACTTCCCTTGCCAATAGTCTTGGCTCTCGCGGGCCAGGCGGAGCACCTCAGGGCGGATGTCGCGGCAGAGGGCGTCGTAAGCTTCGGGGGATAGCAGGCGGTAGGCATTGTTCAGCACGTGGGGCAGTATGGACATCAGTCCGCTGAAGCGGATGGCCTGTATGCTGGTGCGGGTGCAGGCCAGGTAGGCGTAGAAGTTGGCCTCGCCCTCGTTGGCGACGCCCAGCAGGTGGGCCAATTCGTGGGCGTAGGTGGCGGGGTATTCGGCCGGGGGCACGTCGCCGTTGATGGTGAATTCGCAGAAGAAAGGCCCCATGCTGCCCTTGACGCCTACCATCGAGGCCAGGGGCGAGAAGAGCATCGTCTTGGCCTGCGGCCGGTCGTCGAATGGCGGGTGGATGCCCAGGCCGGGAGCAAGGTGCCGGTAGTTGACCACCACTTCGCGGCGCAGCACGTCGGGATTGACGGCGGTGTGGGGGGTGTAGGCTTCGTTCAGCTGCTCCACGTAGCGGCGGGCAAAGTCGCGGAAGTCGGCCTCGGTATATTCCGCCGGGGCAATGCCCGTCCGCCGGTAGAAGTCAGACTGCGCATAGTTCAGTCCCCAGGCCAGGTAGAACCACACGTAGACCCACACCAGGTATTCGGCAGAGCCCGCCAGCCCGGCACGCCATTTCTTCTTTTGCTGAAATCGGACGTAGAACGGCCACGCCACTACGCCCACGAGGCTGAGGGCGATGAACAGGTCGCCCACGGCGAAGGGCACCGGGCCTGACAGGTCGGACAATAGCTCGCCGACAATCGGGTAGATGCATTGCGCGTAGACGTCGCCCCAGCCGGGGACGACTTGCAGCAGGATGACGGTCGCCAGCAGGATGGCCAATAGGAAGAGGCGCACGAGGCGTCGTGTAGTGTGACTATTCTTTTTCTGAAACATAAGTCCTTGTATATTTTGCCGTCCAAAAGTAGTGCAAAAAGATGAGTTTCGGAACAGTTTGCCGGTTTTTTTCAAGCTCGCGGTATGTATGTCGTTACGCTTCCCAATAATTGTTAAAGTCTTGATTGTTTTCTGATGGAAACTTTTCTTATTGGATTTAAACCTATACTTTTGCAAAAGTTTCTAACGGAAAATAATAATGCAAGAGAAAGGAGATACCTATATGAAAATCATCATCGTAGGAGGAGTGGCCGGAGGAGCCACTGCGGCGGCACGTATCCGCCGAAACACGGAGAAAGCAGAAATCATCCTCTTTGAGAAAGGAGCGTATATCTCGTATGCCAATTGTGGCCTACCTTATTATATTGGGGGCGTCATCGAGGAGCGCGACCGGCTTTTCGTACAGACGCCCGAGGCTTTCGGGCAGCGTTTCCATATTGATGTGCGTACAAACTCGGAAGTTACTGCCATCGATGTGAAGCGCAAGGAGGTGGCCGTGCGCACTGCCGACGGGAAGACGTACCGGGAGAGCTACGACAAACTGTTGCTTTCGCCGGGCGCCTCGCCTGTGCGTCCTCCGCTAAAGGGCATCGACTCGGAAGGCATCTTCACCCTGCGCAATGTCAGCGACACCGACCGCATCAAGCAATACCTGGGCGAGAAGCAGGTGAAGCGTGCCGTCATTGTGGGCGGAGGCTTCATCGGCCTGGAGATGGCAGAGAATCTGGCACATGCCGGTGTGGAAGTGTCGGTAGTAGAGATGGCCGACCAGGTGATGGGCCCCATCGACTACTCCATGGCCTCGCTGGTGCACGAACATCTGCAGCAGAAGGGCGTGAAGCTCTATTTGGGCCAGGCGGTGGAAGGCTTCGAGCGGACGGCCGGAGGGTTGGACGTGTCTTTCAAGTCGGGTATCCGCCTGCAAGTGGATCTGGTGCTTCTTTCCATCGGCGTGCGGGCCGAGACGCGGCTGGCCTCTGAAGCCGGGTTGAAGCTGGGCGAGATGAAGGGCATTTGCGTCAACGAATACCTTCAGACCTCGGACAAGGATGTCTATGCCGTGGGCGATGCCATTGAGTTTCCGCATCCCCTCACGGGCAAGCCGTGGCTCAACTTTCTGGCTGGCCCGGCCAACCGCCAGGCACGTATTGTGGCGGATAATATGGTCTTTGGCAATCGGGTGGCGTATGAAGGCTCCATTGGTACGTCCATCGCCAAGGTGTTCGACCTGACGGTAGCCTCCACCGGGCTTCCTGCCAAACGGTTGAAGCAGATGGGTGTCGATTATCTTTCGTCCACTACGCACTCGGCCTCCCACGCCGGTTATTATCCGGGTGCCTTACAGATGGCTGTCAAGGTCACGTTTTCTCCCAAGGACGGACGGCTCTACGGCGCACAGATAGTGGGTTGTGACGGGGTGGACAAGCGGATTGACGAGTTTGCGCTGGTCATCAAGCAGGGAGGCACGGTCTACGACCTCACCCGGCTGGAGCACGCCTATGCGCCGCCTTTTTCGTCGGCCAAAGACCCGGTGGCTATTGCAGGCTATGTGGCAGGCAATATCCTGAGCGGAAAGATGACGCCTCTCTATTGGCGCGAACTGAAGGACGCCGACCTGAGCCGGGTGACCTTGGTGGACGTGCGCACCCGGGATGAATTCGAGCTGGGTGCCATTCCTGGCGCCCTCAACCTGCCGCTTGACGAGCTGCGGGAGCACTTGGACAAGATTCCCCGTGATAAGCCTGTATGGGTGTATTGTGGCGTGGGCTTGCGTGGCTATCTGGCCAGCAACATATTGAAGGATAATGGTTTTAAAGAAGTGCGCAACCTGATAGGTGGTCTCAAGACTTACAAGGCGGCTATCACGCCGGTGCGTCTGCCGGATGAGGGTTCGCCTGCACCGAAACATCCGGTGGAGTGTGCTTGCACCCCGGTGGACGAGTCTGCGGCCAAGGTGGTCAAGGTGAATGCCTGTGGCGTACAATGTCCCGGTCCTATCCTGAAGCTGAAAAAGGGTATGGAAACCCTGCAACCTGGCGAGTGTCTGGAGGTGAGTGCCACAGATGCCGGATTCCCACGCGATGCTGAGGCTTGGTGTCGCACGACCGGCCACCGTATCCTATCCAAAGCAGAAGAGAACGGTGTGTATCGGGTGCGCATCGCCAAGGAGGATGCGCCGGCCCGGCCGGCCACACCGCAAGCAGGGGGTAGGAAAGGCAAGACCTTTATCCTCTTCAGCGACGACCTTGACAAGGCATTGGCCACATTTGTCCTGGCCAACGGTGCAGCGGCCACGGGCGAGAAGGTGACCATATTCTTCACCTTCTGGGGACTGAATGCCATCAAGAAAGAGCGGAAGCCCGCAGTGCAGAAAGACTTCTTCGGCAAGATGTTTGGGTTGATGCTCCCGTCCGATTCGCGAAAGCTGAAGCTCTCTAAGCTGAACATGCTGGGCATCGGCGCAAAGATGATGCGCCACCTGATGAAGCAGAAGGGAGTGGATTCGCTCGAGTCGCTCCGCCGGCAAGCCCTCGATAACGGGGTGGAGTTTATAGCCTGTCAGATGTCCATGGACGTGATGGGCGTGAAACGCGAAGAACTGTTGGACGAAGTGAGCATTGGCGGTGTGGCCACGTATATGAACCGCGCTGATGAGGCGAATGTGAATTTGTTTATCTGATGGAAAAGATTCAATGTATTTGCGGGATGAGGGACTTGGTGAAGGCCCTCTCCCAATTGGAAATCCAGCTGGAGGAAAACTACGGTGTGACGCTCAACGAAGCAATGGTGCTGTGCAGTGTGGGAGGGGACACCGTGTCGGCCGGCGACATCACGGCTTGCACGGGCATGACCCCTTCGCACGCTTCAAAGACTATCCGCTCGGTGGAAGACAAGGGCTTGCTGACGCGCAAACTGGGCGAGCATGACAAACGCCAGATGTATTTCGCCCTGACCCGCAAGGGCAAGAATTGCCTGGGGCGCATCAAGGAGCAAGGGGTGGATGCGCCCGAATGGCTCGCACCTTTGTTGAATCCTGTGCCTTAGGTGCATCGTGATTCAAATATAATTCGTAATTTTGCGCCCATTATCAAACTAATCTACAAAGACATGGAATTAGCAAGCAAATACAACCCCGCCGATGTGGAGGGAAAATGGTACCAGTACTGGCTGGATCACCACCTTTTCAGTTCCAAACCCGATGGCCGCGAGCCGTACACCATTGTCATCCCGCCCCCCAACGTGACGGGTGTGCTCCACATGGGCCACATGCTGAACAATACCATACAAGATATTCTGGTGCGCCGCGCCCGCATGGAGGGCAAGAACGCCTGCTGGGTGCCCGGCACCGACCACGCTTCCATCGCCACCGAGGCCAAGGTGGTGAACAAGCTGGCCGCGCAAGGCATCAAGAAGACCGACCTGACCCGCGATGAGTTCCTGCGCCACGCCTGGGACTGGACGAACGAGCACGGCGGCATCATTCTGAAGCAACTCCGTCGTCTCGGTGCCTCCTGCGACTGGGACCGCACCGCCTTCACCATGGACGAGAAGCGCAGCAAGAGCGTCATCAAGGTGTTCGTGGATTTGTACAATAAAGGTCTCATCTACCGCGGCGTGCGCATGGTCAACTGGGACCCCAAGGCCTTGACCGCCCTCAGCGACGAGGAAGTGATCTATAAGGAGGAGCACGGCAAGTTCTACTACCTCAGGTACTACGTGGCCGATGACGACCTCTCCGGCGAGACGGGCGATGAGCGGGAAGTCATACATCGCGACGCCACGGGCCGCCGCTATGCCGTCGTGGCCACCACCCGCCCCGAGACCATCATGGGCGACACGGCCATGTGCATCAACCCCGCCGACCCCAAGACGCATTGGCTCCGCGGCAAGCGGGTCATTGTCCCCCTGGTAGGCCGCGTCATCCCCGTCATCGAGGATGAATACGTGGACATGGAGTTCGGTACGGGTTGCCTGAAGGTGACGCCCGCCCACGACGTCAACGACTACATGCTGGGCGAGAAGCATAACCTGCCCAGCATCGACATCTTCAACGACAACGGCACCCTCAGCGAAGCCGCCGGCCTCTACGTGGGCATGGACCGCTTTGACGTGCGCCGCCAGATTGAGAAAGACCTCGATGCCGCCGGATTGCTGGAGAAGGTCGAGGCCTACACCAACAAGGTAGGTTTCTCCGAACGCACCAACGTGCCCATCGAGCCGAAACTCTCCATGCAGTGGTTCCTCAAGATGCAACACTTCGCAGACATGGCCCTGCCCCCCGTGATGGAGGACAAGCTGAAGTTCTATCCCGCCAAGTACAAGAACACGTACCGCAACTGGCTGGAGAACATCAAGGACTGGTGCATCAGCCGCCAGCTGTGGTGGGGACACCGCATCCCGGCCTGGTACCTGCCCGAAGGCGGATACGTCGTGGCCGAGACGCCCGAACAAGCCCTGGAGTTGGCGCGGGCAAAGACCGGCCGGGACCTGGCCTTGGCAGACCTCAGGCAGGACGAGGACTGTCTCGACACGTGGTTCTCCTCCTGGCTGTGGCCCATCTCCCTCTTCGACGGCATCAACAACCCCGGCAACGAGGAAATCAAATACTACTATCCCACGAGCGACCTCGTGACCGGCCCGGACATCATCTTCTTCTGGGTGGCCCGCATGAT
>JAHLFO010000008.1 GCA_018883785.1 Candidatus Bacteroides intestinipullorum | reverse complement strand
GCCTTGCCTATCTGTGCGATGCCGAAGGGGATTTTCATGCGGCCCGTCTTCTGCACGTTCAGGTAGTTGACGAAGATGCCCTGCGCCGTCTCCGGACGGAGGTAGACCTTCATCGCGCCGTCGGCCGTGCTGCCCATTTCGGTGGAGAACATGAGGTTGAACTGGCGCACCTCGGTCCAGTTCTTGGTGCCGCTGATGGGGCAGACGATTTCCTCGTCCAGGATGATCTGGCGCAACTCGTTCAGGTCCGGACCGGCATTCATGGCACGGGTGTAACGCTCGTGCAGGGCGTCGCGCTTCTGCTGGTGCTCGATGACGCGGGGATTGGTGGAGCGGAACTGGGCCTCGTCGAAAGCGTCGCCAAACTTCTTGGCAGCCTTGGCCACTTCCTTGGCAATCTTCTCGTCATACTTGGCTATCTGGTCCTCGATGAGGACGTCGGCGCGATAACGCTTCTTCGAGTCGCGGTTGTCGATGAGGGGGTCGTTGAAGGCATCCACGTGTCCGCTGGCCTTCCAGATGGTGGGGTGCATGAAGATGGCGGAGTCGATGCCCACGATGTTCTCGTGCAGCAGCACCATGCTCTGCCACCAGTATTGTTTGATATTGTTTTTCAGTTCCACGCCGTTCTGGCCGTAGTCGTACACTGCGCCCAGCCCGTCATAAATCTCGCTGCTGGGGAACACGAAGCCGTATTCCTTGCAGTGCGAGACGATTTTCTTGAAAACGTCTTCTTGTGCCATTGCTTGATTGTCTATCTACTGGTTTAACTATATTCTGTCGTAAAAAACGCCACAAAGATAGGGATTTATCCTATAACAAACACCGCTTGGCCTATTAATTTACTTGAATTGGGCGGGAAGAAAAGAAAAACGGCACGGATTCCGCCTGAAGCAAGCGGATATTCCGGCCGTTTATACAGCTATATCAACGAGCGCGGGCGCAGGCATAGGTAAGCGCGGGCGCGGGCATGGGTAAGCACGGGCGGGGATATAGCCCGGCAAACTTACTGGCGGGTAAAGCCCAGCTTCTCCAATCCCTTCTGCACGTCGGGATGGCTCATGAAGAGACGCCACAGCAAGCCACTGCGGTGATTCTCCAGCATCACGGCTATGGGGCCCTGGTCGATGGCCAGGTACCGTTGCGGATACCAGTCGTCCGTCTCGCTGAAGGCATCATAGAAGCCATAGGGGCCCAGCACCTTGTCGCGCATGGCATACAGATGGCGCATCACCTGCATGGACTCCTCCGGGGTATAGACGATGGACGAGAGGGCAGCCGTGGGCGAGATGACACCCAAGTCGGCTTGCTCGTTGGGCGCATGGGCGGCGTATCCGCCTACGGAGTAGCTGGCCGTCAAGCCCCAGCAATCGGCACCGTAACCCTTGAACTGCTTGGGATTGCGGATACACCAGGCGCGGTGGATGAGGGTCAGATTGCGCATCTCGTCAAAGTAGTTGGTGCAATACTGGTCCTTCAAGCCCGTGGGATTGAGTCCCAGGAAGGAATAGTGTGCCCAGAACAAGGGTCCGGCCTCCGTGCCCTGGTAGCGCAGTTGCAGGGGGATATTCTCCACCTGATGGGGCGAAACGATGGCGCCGTTCTCGGCCCAGCCTTTGTGGTAGACCTCGGCAGGGACGCCATGCGTAGGCGAGGCAGCGGCCAGCACGTACATGATGAGGCATTCGTTGTAACCGTGTACCGGGAAGTTCATCTCCCAGGCATACTCGGGACTCCAGTGCCAGTAGAGCACGTCCTGTCCGTCGCGGCGGTGCCAGTCCCACTCCACGTCTTTCCACAACTTGTCGATGCGGGCGGCCAACGCCTTTTCGGCTTCCGAGCCGTTCACGTAGTACTGGTGGACGCACAGCAGGGCCTGCATCAGGAAGGCTGTTTCCACCAGGTCGCCACCGTTGTCTTTCTGTCCGAAGGGCTTCACCTTGCCGGTGTCGCCATACCACCAGTGAGGATAAACGCCATGGAAGCGGTCGGCCCGCTCCAGGAAGGAGACAATCTTCTCCATGCGCGCCAAGCCCTCCTCGCGGGTGACGTAGCCGCGGTCGATGCCCGCCAGCACGGCCATGATGCCAAAGCCGCTGCCGCCGGTGGTGACGACGTTCTGGTCGTTCTCGGGATAGATGCCATCCATGTGGATGCGCTCGCGGGCCAGTCCGCTATTGGGTTCGGCCCCGTCCCAGAAATAGTTGAACGTGAGGCGCTGCACGGTGTCCATCAGGGCCTCGTCGCTCAGCGTGGGCTCCTCGGTGACCGCGTCTTTCTTGCCTTTGCACTGTGCAAAACACAGCAGCAGGCAAGCGGCCAAAAGTAAGTTTGTCAGTTTCAGTTTCATTGTCAGTTTGCTTATTGTGGGGTTAAGAATGTCAGTTCGGCCAATACGGGGCAGTGGTCGGAATAGTAGCCCTCAGCAGGCGTATCCTGGATGACACGGCAGCGCGTGGCCTTCAGTTGCGGAGTAATGAACACATAGTCCAGCAGGGAACGCTCCGCCAACGGCAGGCGCCCGAAGTCGTGGAAAGACCAGTCCGGCCCATAAGCCACGTCAGCCGAGGTCCAGGCGTTCAGCATCCCACCTTCGGTCAAGACGCGGGCCGGCTCATCATCGGGCGGGCAGTTGAAGTCGCCGGTGATGATGGCGGGCACGTCCGGGGCAATCTCCTGCAGACGCTCCAGAATCAGCCGGCTGCCTTCGCGGCGGGCCGTGACGCCAATATGGTCCAGGTGGGTATTGAAATAGGCTACCTCGCGCCCCGACTGCTTGTCACGCAGCAGAGCCCATGTGCAGACGCGGTTGCAGGCAGCGTCCCAGCCCAGGATGCCGAACGAATCGGGCTGCTGGCTAAGCGAGAAATTGCCGCTCTTCAACAGGTCGAAACGGTCGGTACGGAAGAATACGGGGCTGTATTCGCCCTGGTCCTTGCCATCGTCGCGTCCCACGCCCAAGGCGGTGTATTGCGGCAACAGTTGTTTCAAGTCCTGCATCTGGTTGGGCAAGACTTCCTGCATCCCCAGCAGGTCGGGGGCATAATAGGCCAACAGCTTGCCCACATTGGCCTTGCGGTAGGTCCAGGCATTGAGGCTGTCCGACGAGACATCCAGGCGGATGTTGAAGCTCATCACCTGCAAGGGCTGCGCGGTGGGAGTTGTCGGCTTGCACCCGGACAGCAGGAGCAAGAGGACGACGGAAATGCTTAGAAAGATATGTTTCATCATCATATAATTATATTAGGGAGAAAGGCATACCCGGACGAAAAAAGCCGGCTTACAGACACGGACTCAGCAGAGCATCTCCTGGGACGACTGCCTCGCCCGTGTCCGGAAAGCGACAAATTATCAATCTATTTTCATCTCAGTATGTCCATACTTACATTATTGCAGCGTGAAGCGTGCCGTCTTCACATCGCGGCTGCTGCCGCCAATCATCACGTCGAAATCGCCCGGCTCGCACACGTAGTCGAGGTCGTAGTCGTAGAACTTCAGCAGGTCGGAAGTGATTTTGAAGGAAATCTCCTTGCTTTCGCCGACCTTAAGGAATACCTTTTGGAAGCCCTTCAGTTCCTGGACGGGACGGGTAATGCTGCCCACGAGGTCGCGCAAGTAGAGTTGCACCACTTCGGCGCCATCATACCGTCCGGTATTGGTCAGGGTGACCGTAGCCGTTATCTCACCGTTGATGTTCATCGAGGTCTTGTCCAGCTTCACGTCGCTGTACTCGAAGGTCGTGTAGGACAATCCGTAGCCGAAGGGATAGAGCGGCTCGTTGTCGATGTCCAGGTAGTTGCTGCGGAACTTCTCGAACCAGTGGCCTTTGGCCAAGGGACGACCGGTGTTCTTATGGCTATAGAACAAGGGGATTTGTCCGACATTCTTCGGGAAAGTCATGGTCAGCTTGCCGCTGGGATTGACGTCGCCGAAGAGCACGTCCGCAATGGCATACGATGCCTCGCTGCCACCGAACCATACGTTCAGGATGGCCGGCACGTTCTCTTGCTCCCACGTCAGGGTGAGAGGACGTCCGGTGAAGAGGGTCAGCACGACGGGCTTGCCGGTCTTCAGCAGGGCTTCCAGCAGGCGGCGTTGCACGTCGGGAATACCCAGCTCGCTGCGGCTGGAGCACTCGCCACTCATCTCGGAAGATTCGCCGAGGGCGGCCACAATGACATCGGCCTTGGCGGCAGTGGCCAACGCCTCGTCCAGCAATTCCTGGTCGGTGCGGTTGTCGCGGTTCAGGCTACGGCCGAACATGGTGGCACGCTCCTCGTAGTCGGCGTCGCTCACCAGGTTGCTGCCCTTGGCATACAGCACGTTGACTTTGCCTTTCGTCACTTCCTTCAGTCCTTCGTAGAGCGAACGGTAATCGTCCAGACGGGCAGCCACGCTCCACGTGCCGGGCATATTGCTGCGGGTGTTGCCCAACGGGCCGATGACGGCCACCGTGCCTTGCTTTTGCAGCGGCAGGACGGGTGCCTGGCCGGCTGCGGCCGGCTCGTTCTTCAGCAGGACGAAGCACTCGGAGGCTATCTTGCGGGCCACGGCGCGATGCTCCTTGTTGAACACCTCCTTGGCAGGACGCTTCAGGTCGCAATACTTATAAGGGTCATCGAAGAGGCCCAGCTTGTACTTGGCCTCCAGGATGCGGCGGCAAGCCTGGTCAACGTATTCCATGCTGATTTTGCCCTCGTCCAGCGACTTCTTCAGCGTGCCGGCAAAGCCGTCACTCACCATGTCCATGTCCACACCGGCCTCCAGGGCACGGGCCGAAACCGTCTGCAAATCGCCGATGCCGTGGGGCACCATCTCGGCAATGCCCGTATAGTCGGTCACCACGAAGCCGTCGAAGCCCCACTGTGTGCGCAGGACGTCGGTCATCAGCCAGCGGTTGGCCGTGGCAGGGACGCCGTCCACTTCGTTGAACGAGGCCATCACGCTGCCCGCGCCAGCCTCGACAGCAGCCTGGTAGGGGCGGAAGTATTCATTGTACATCCGGTTGTGGCTCATGTCCACCGTGTTATAGTCGCGTCCGGCCTCGGCAGCTCCGTAGAGGGCAAAGTGCTTGACGCAAGCCATAATCTGGTTGTTGGCCTGCAACTGCGTGGCCTTGTCGGCTCCTTGGTACCCCCGCACCATGGCTTGCGCAATGGCAGCGCCCAAGAAGGCGTCTTCACCATTGCCCTCGCTGACACGGCCCCAACGCGGGTCGCGGCTGATGTCCACCATCGGGCTGAACGTCCAGCAGATGCCATCGGCACTGGCCTCGGTAGCGGCGATGCGGGCCGACTGCTCGACAGCTTCCATATCCCAGCTGCACGACAGGCCCAGAGGAATGGGGAATACGGTCTCATAACCGTGGATGACGTCCATGCCGAACAACAAGGGAATGCCCAGGCGCGAATTCTCGACTGCCAGCTTCTGGACATCGCGGATGCGGTCCACGCCTTTCAGGTTGAACAATCCGCCTACGAGGCCCTTCTCTATCAGCTTGGCCACGTCGCTGCTCTTGGCTTGTCCGGTGGTGATTTCGCCGGTGACAGGCAGGTTGAGCTGACCGATTTTCTCTTCTACGGTCATCTTGCTCATCAGTTCCGTTATGAACTTGTCCATGTCGCGGGGAGTATTCTCCGGCGTTTCTCCCTTGGGCGAAGCGGTCGCCAACAGGGTGGACATCGAAACGGCTGCAAGTAATGCTACTTTCTTCATGTCTTTGTAGTTTGTTTTATTAGGTTTAGTAATGGATGATTTTCGTTCGTATTCCGGCTGTCCGGACAGGTATGCCTCCGGGCACGGGCGCAGGCTCTTGCGAGCACGGGCGCAAGCCCGTCCGCCCACGGGCGGGGGCATACCCCATCAACGGCGCACCACGGGCGACATTGACGAACGGCCGTTCTCGCCCAGGGCCTCGATGGCAAAGCAATAATCCGTATCACGGTCCAAGCCCCGGAAATCGTAGTTCTCCGTCCCCAACACCGTAATGCAGTTATAGAGTTTGCCAGGCTCTGTGCCGTAATAGAGGTTATAGCCATAGGCGCCTTCGACAGCCTTCCATGAAATCAACGCGTTGCGGCGGTCCCGACGGTCGCGGTCTACCCGCAAGCCTTCCACCGCAGCGGGTGCCTGGCCGTCGCCATGGCCAAAGACGCGGAAACCGGACAGAGCCACATGCCCGGTGGGCACATGCACACTCTCGAAACGGAGGTAGCGGGTGCGCAACGGCTCGTTCAGCTCCACATAGTCGTGGGGACAATCGCGGTCGTTGTCGCTCTTGTCCACGACCAACGTCCAATCCTGTCCGTTTTCAGAAGCAAAGATACGGTATTGGTGATAAATGTCCATCGCGCGGTTGTGCTGAAATGCCTTGTGCTCGTAAAAATTAAGCTGCAAGGCGCGTACAGTCTTCACGCCGCCCAAATCCAGTTCCGCCCATTCGCCCGGATTGCCGGTAGCAGCGGCCCAGTATGTGCGCATGCTCTCGTCCGTCAAGTGGTCGGCCGTATAGATACTGTCCGTGGACGAGACACGCACCGGCTTTCCGTAGGACAGGAGCATCCAGCCCGTAAAGCGGTCAGCAGGGTTCTTGATGTCCAGCGGTTCGGCCCACGTAGGATAATCGCCAAAGGCAGTGGACGAATACATCACGCCATCCGCGTCGAAAGCCACAGGATAAAGCCCTATGCGGCGCTCGAACTTGTATTTCAGCGAGAGCATGCAGGTAGCCACGTGCCAGTAGTTGCCTTTCACGTCACAGAAGGTGCCCCCGTGTCCGGAGCCCTGCACGAAGCCTCCGGGCTTGTAGCACATGGGGTTATGGCGCTGGTAGGTGAACGGGCCCAGCGGCGAATCGCCCACATAGACGCCGTCGGCATAGACCTTGAACTCCGTGCCCGGCGCGCCGTACTGGAAGTAATACTTGCCGTCGTGCTTCGTCATGTAGGCGCCTTCGGTGAAGGGCCGCAAGGTCACCTCGTCATCGTTGTTCATGCCGAAGCGCTCCCAGCCATGTTCCTCGGGATGGAGCATCAGCACATCGTGTATCTTGCTGATGGGATAGAAGTCATTACGGTCCAGCTCGACGGCCTTCAGCGGATATTCATTGCTGGAGCCATAATAGAGGTACAGGCGTCCGTCGTCGTCCAGGAAGAGGCAGGGATCCCACGAAGGCAGGACATTCTTCTCGATGGCGCGCTTGAAGCGGCCGGTCTTGGGATGCGTGCTGTACCACACGGCCTGTCCCTCGTAAGTAGAGCCGGTATAGAACAAGGTGTCGCCGCTGACGTAAGCCGCCGGGGCACACTGGTCATCGTCCGTAGGCTTGCGCTGGAAGGTAGCTGGCACGAAATCCCAATCCACCAGATTGCGCGACCAATGGAAACCGCCCTGGTTGGTGGAGAACAGGAAGTACTCCCCCTTGTAGGTGACGGCCATCGGGTCGGCTGCGGAACGGAACGAACCGTTGGGCTTCACATTGTTATTATACGGTTCAAAGTTGTAGCTGATGTTCATCGGATTGCAATAGGTGCGGCTCATGGGAGCTTCCGGGTCGTACCAACGCGTGGCCACAGCCGGATGGCGCGGCGCGGCGCGGTGCTCCTCGTCTTCCATCAGTACCTCGATGTCGTTCTCGTCCAGGTCCAGCATCCTGTTGACCAGTCGCTTGCCGGGATAGTAGACATAAAGGTGCACGTCGTTCTCCGCCCCCTTGATGGCAAAGCTGCCATCGGCAGCAGTGGTGCTGTGCATAGGACTGGCGAAGAACATCACCGTCGCCCCTTCGAGCGGACGGCGTGCCTCGTCGAGCACACGGCCGCGAACGATGCGGTCTTTCGTCACCGTGATGTAATAGTCGCTGACCTGGCCCTTGACCACACGGATGGAGTCTTGGGCGGCAACGGGCACCCCAATCCCCAAGAGAAGAAGCAGGAAATAAGTATGCAGTTTCATGTTTGTGTCTTACCAGAAAAGTTTGAAAGAAAGAAGAACAGGCTGCGAAACAATCCGCAGCCTGCCCACATGTCAAAGGTTACTTTCATCAGCAAATGCCAATGAAAAAGGCTGCCTATACTCAATAATTCGGGTTCTGCACCAATACACCGCCAGAACGGTCTATCTGCTCTTGCGGAATGGGCAACAGGGCGTTCTTGTCTTCATAATTCTTGCCGGCAGCACCCAATACTTCCTTGGCAATGCCCCAACGAACCAAATCATAGAAACGGTCCGGTTCCAAAGCTAATTCTACACGACGCTCATGGCGAATAGCATCACGCAGTTCTGTGTAGTTCGTTGTTGTCACTCTGGGAAGAACATCTAAATTCCCACGAGCATGCGCACGAACTTGTTCCAAATAGTTTAACGCTTCAGAAGTCAAACCTTGTTCATTGGCTGCCTCAGCGGCCATCAGCAATACATCCGGATAACGTATAAGGCGGATATTCACCCAGAAACCACCCTTCGTATAACGGGCACGCAACTCCGGTTCGGTATAAGCCTTCTTGTTATAGTAAGCACCCATAGCTGTAGATACGGGCGATTCGCCATACGGTTCGTTGGTATTTTCCGGTGTGATAGGTTCGCTTTCGCTACGACGGAAATAAAGTAAAGTGGCATTTTTGCGAGGATCGCCTTCTTCAAAAGCTTCACCACACTCCTTGGTAGCCATGTGCCATCCCCAACCTAAATTCCAGTCACCGGCACCACGCACGCCTTGCACTTCGCAGAACTGACTGCCGATGCTCAAATCAGCAGGCAAAGCATCAGTAGCCTCACATTGCAGCTCGAAGACACTAGCATCGCAGTTCTCACCATCAACGGTAAAGATTTTATCAACCGGCGTAGTCAATCCATATACGCCCGAATTAATCACTTCCGTAGCAGCCGTGTACATATTCGCCCAGTCATTACGCATCATATAGGTGCGGGCATGTAACGAACGTGCAGCTCCCCACGTGACACGCCCCGTATAATCCGAATCCCAGCGCAAAGGCAGGCATTTCTCGGCTTCATCCAGGTCGTTGTCAATCTGTTCGTAAATGTCAGCAGCCGGGCTCTTAGGCACATTCACCTCAGAAGCATCCGAAACCTTATAAGTGACAAGAGGTACATCTCCCCACGCACGCACCAGATTGAAATAACAGTAAGCACGGAAGAAGAGCGCTTCACCCTTTACGCGGACGTTGTCTATGTTATCCGGATCGTCACTGTTAGCTATATCGTCCAGGATTTCATTACATTGGTAAATAGTTGTGTAACAATGCGTCCAATAAGCATTAAGGGTTCCATTAGTGGCCGTGTACTGGAAATTATCCCACATCTCGGCGTTGTCGGCACCATCGGTAACGTCGCTGCCCTTCTCCGAGTCTTCGCTGCGGACCATGTGAATAAGAAAGGCCGGAATGCCGGCAGTGATATTGTAGCTGCGCATCAAGTAATACACATTGTATATTTTTCCGCCAACCAAGGCAGTAGGGGCATCATCTTCTGTCATCTGCCCCAAAGGCTCACGATCCAAAAAGTCACTGCAGGAAGCGCACAAAAGCGAAGCACAAGCTGCAAAAACTGACAAATGTTTATATAGTTTCATACTACTGTTTTGTGTTTATAAGGTTTATATATGAATACCTATTGATTCACTTATTAGAATGTAAGATTGAAGCCAAATGTATAGATGGCCGGCATAGGATAGCTGCCTGCGTCTACACCGAAGGCCGTGGCCGTACCTCCCATTTCGGGAGTAAAACCGGTGTTATGCTTCCAAGTCTTCAGATTCTGAATATTGGCATAGATCTTCAAAGCCTGCAACCCTATCTTGGAGATAAGCTTCTGGTCGAAATTATAGGCCAGCGAGAGATTGCGGATGCGGAAGAAGCTTCCATCCTCAATGTAGTACTCCGAGTTCAGGTTGTTGATGGTGTGCGTGGTGTCCAACAGCGGCTGCGAATTGCTGGTACCTTCGCCGTGCCAACGGCCGAGGCGTTGTGCCAGGAAATTGAACTGATTCCAGTTATAGTTATCCCACGTGCGATAAATCTCATTGCCGGCTTGTCCCATCATGTCGACAGCCAACTCCCAGTTCTTATAGCCTACACTCAGATTGATACCATAGGTCACATCGGGTGTCGGATTGCCGATAATGGTACGGTCGTTCGTATCAATCTGGCCATTCCCGTCCACATCCACAAACTTCAAGTCACCCGGAGTTACGGTAGCCAGCGTATTAGTAGGCGAATTATCTATTTCTTCCTGATTCTGATAGACGCCTTCCACCTTGTACCCGTAGAAGAATCCGATAGGATAGCCTGCCATGGTGTAGCTCTGGCTCTTATCGCCGTCGATGATAGAATAGCCATCTTGCACGAGATCCAACACTTTGTTCTTGATGGTAGTCAGGTTTCCACCAATGCTATAAGTCCAGTCACCGATCTGGTCGCGCCAGCTCAAAGCCAATTCCACACCTTTATTCTCAATGGAACCAAGGTTGCCCACACCAGGTGTGGTACCCGAGATGCCCGGCACAGTTGCCAGCAAATCTTTCGTAGTCTTCTTATAATACACACCCTCGAAGTGCAAACGGTTGCGGAAGAAGTTGGCTTCAGCACCGGCTTCCCACGACTCCACTTTCTCCCAATGCAGGTTGGGATTGGGCAAGAACTCCAGGGCGTAACCAGGATAAATAACAGAAGGATTACCAAACACAGCAGAATAAGCATTGGTAAGCAACGGCTGGGCGGGATAAGCATCAGCCAGTGCCTGGTTACCCAGCGTACCCCATGAACCTTTCAGTTTCAACATATCCAGCCATTCGATATTCTTCATAAATTCTTCTTCGCTGATCAGGTAGCCCAAACCTACGGAATAGAAGTTCTGCCACTGGTTTCCTGTATAAGAGAAAGCCGACGAACCATCACGACGGTAAGAACCGTTGAAGAGGTATTTCCCTTTGTAATTGTAGAGGACACGTGCCAAGACTGACACCGTACTGCGCTCCCACTGCGTACTCGAATTGGTAGCTGTGCTGGCATCGCCTATGCTGAGATACCACTTATTGGGATTGAAGGGGATAGTAAGGCCCGAACCTTGTGCACGCGTGCCGCCCAGAGACTCATACTTGTCATAATAGGTAGTGAAACCGGCAGTTGCCGTCAGGTTATGCTCTTTCCAGCTATTAGTGTAGGTCAAAAGATAATCGCTCTGAACCTTGGCTTCCGTGACCTTTTCCTGACTGACACGGGTCTCACCGTCGCCCAAGACTTGGATGTCGCCCTCAGCCTCATCGTCATACACCTCGATGCGCGGAGTATACGTACGAGAGTTGTTGGAAGCGTAATCCATCGAATAAGTCACCTTGAACTGGAAATGATCCAAGAAGTCCCACTGTCCATAGATGCTACCCGAAGCACGATAGTTCTCGGCCTTGGTGGTATTGGCCCTCAAGTCAACTTCGACCATCGGGTTGTTCATTTGTGCCTTCTGGAAAGGCGGCAACACGCTATACAACCCAAATTCTTCATTAAACACGGGAGCTACAGGAGCTGCACGCAAAGCCGTGGCAATGGCCGAACTCTTGGTGTCGGGAGGCAACATGCGGGCCGCATTGATCTGGAAACCCACTTTCAGTTTGTCCGTAATCTTATAATCATTGCTGGCATTCAGCGTCACCTTGCTATATTTCTCGTGCTTGATATTACCTTGTTCATAAGCATATCCCACACCCAGATAGAACGTATTCTTGTCCGAAGCACTGCTGATGCTGACATTATTGTTGGTGATGAAACCGTTTTGGAAGATTTCGTCCTGCCAGTTAGTGTTGGCATTCCAATTGGTAAAGTCAAACTCGTCCATCCCTTGGTTTCGCAATTGCTCGTTGTAGAGCAACTTGAAGCCTTCAGCATCAACCATGTCCACCTTATCTACCACTTGCTTGAAACCAAACGAGCCATTGATATTAACACGTGTCTGACCTTCCTTAGCCTTTTTGGTAGTGACAATAATCACACCATTGGCACCACGTACACCAAAGATCGCCAATGACGAAGGGTCTTTCAATACCTCCATCGACTCGATGTCTTGGGGATTCAGGAAGTTGATATTATCATTAAAAAGTCCGTCGACTACATACAGAGGCTGATAGCCATTGATAGAGTTTGTGCCACGGATACGGATCTCAGGGTCGGCACCAGCCACGCCCGAGTTGATGATTTGCACACCGGCCACCTTGCCTTGCAGGGCGGACAGCGGGTTTGTCACAGGCTTGTTGGCTATCTCCTCGCCTTTTACATTGACAATGGACCCAGTCAAGTCACGCTTTTTAGCGCTACCATAACCAATGACCACAGTCTCGGCCAATACCTGAGAATCACTCTGCATCTGTACTTGCAACGTGGTACGTCCGTTTATTTCCACCTCTTGAGACACCATGCCAATATAGGTGAAAACTAATGTCGCATCTGGGGCAACAGAAATAGAAAAGTTGCCATCAATGTCGGTGATGACACCTTTAGTCGTGCCTTTCACCTGGATGGACGCACCGATAAGCGGCTCGCCCAACTCGTCGACGACGGTACCCGTCACGGTCTTGTTTTGTGAGAACACCGGCACCGCCAGCAAAAGCAGGCAGGCCAATCCTAACAATCGCTTCAGCCGCAGAAGGGCCGAAGGCTGAGAAGATGTTTTTCTACTCATAGCTTTACTAAATTAGGTAGTTGTTTGTAATAATTAAGGTAATTGTTTGTTCACGGTAACCGGGAGGCGCCAGCGACGCTTCCCGTTGCAAATGTATGGACCAGCCCTCAAAATTGCCAAGAAAACACCTACACGGCGATTACACAGCCCTTGATTTTAATCAATTTAAGTACTACTCATTTACTACTCAAGCACGCAAAACACGACTGTATATCAACATGTTACAACACAATAGCCACAGGCGGCCGAACCGGCAGAAAAGAGGCTGATAAACGGCTGGTTTGTAAGCCATAGGCGCAGGCTCCCGTAAGCATGGGCGCAGGCTCGCCTAAGCACGGGCGCAAGAGTTTGCGAGCACGGGCGGGAATACCGATGAGTACGGAGGGAGGGAATGCCGCACGATTAGTCGATGGCAAGGAAAAAGTCATTCAGGTTTTGCGAGGATTGCAGACCCAACTTCTTGCGCAAGCGGTAGCGATTGTTTTCCACGGCGCGGATAGAAAGGTTCATCAGCGAGGCAATGTCCTTGGTATCCATATTCAGCTTGAGGCAGGCGCAAAGGCGCAGGTCGCCCGAGGTCAGCAGGGGATAGGTCTCCTTCAGCTTCTTGAAGAAGCTGTGGTGCTTCTGCTCAAACTGGATAAGGAAGGTCTGCCAGTCGGCCTCCGCATCGAGATTGTCGGACAAGAGGCCGTTGATGTGCCGGAAGAGGGGCAGCAGGGCTTTCTGCGTGTTCTTGCCCACCAGTTCGTCCACCAATTCCTTCAGTTTGAGCATAAGTTCGTTCTTACGGATGATGAAAGAGGCTTGGGTGAAGAGCTCAGCATTCTTCTGCTCCAGTTCGTTCTGCAACTGTTCGTTTTGCAGGCGCAGGCGTTCGGCCTCCTCGGCTTTCAGACGGCGTAGATGGCGCACTTGCAGGCGATGGCGCATCAGGCGATAGGCCACGAAGAGCAAGAGCGCCACCAGCGCCAAGGCTCCCAAGCCCGCCCATACCGTCTGGTACCAAGGGGAACGGATGGTGAACGGCAGGATGGTATCGGGCGAATAGTTTCCAAGCCCGTCGGTAGCCCGAAGGCGCAAGGTATAGTGACCGGACGGCAGGCGGGTGTAGGTGACGCGATTGACCCGCCCCGTAGAAGTCCACGCACTGTCCACCCCCTCCAGCAGGCACTCGGCAGAGAGGTTTCCCGCAAAAGCACCGTCGATGGTGAAGCCCACGGTGATGCTGTTGTCGAAATAGGGAATGCGGATGCTCTCCCGCAGGTCCATATAGCCTTGCCCCGTGTTCTTGCCCGCCTGGACAAACTCCAAGGAGGGAGCCGCGGGCAGGATGGCCTGCGGCGGGACATGCTGCCCGTTGTGCAGGATAAAGCCCGCGTCGAGGCAAACCAGCGACGTGGAGTCATTGAGCACGCAGATATTCTCGTATTCGTTGTTGAGGGACAGGACGTCAGTCTCCACCCGATAGGCTTCCTCGATGCGGGCCACATAGCCATCGTAACGGAAGCGGTAGATGGAGGTGGACGTGACCGCCCAGCTGCGTTCGGCGTCAATAGGGACAATATTCTTCAAATCGCCTACCCCGGCAAAGCATTCGTTCAGCCGCTTGTCGGGCAGCAGACGGTCGGCATTCTCATCGTAGGTATAGAAGCTGTTGCCGGCCAGGAAGACAACGCGCCCGCTGCAACGGAAGAGTCTGATTTTCGTAGGCAGGCTGGGGTCTGTCTCATGCCCGTAATAGGTATAGTAGCGGAAAGCGTCGAGCTCGTCCGTCAGGCGGCACTTCCACACACCACGCCGGACGGTCTCCAGCCAGATGTTTCCGGTGTGGTCCATGACCGCATCGACGATAGGGTCTTTCAGCTGCTTCATGGCGTTCAGCCGCCCCGTGTCGACATCATACACGTACAGGTCGGTGTAGGTCACAATGATTTGTATCCGCTTGCCGTTGACCGTGCCTTCCAACATCCGGTAGACACCGGTGTCGATGCGGTAGGGACGGCGCACGTGCAGTTCGGGGGTCAGCTCCAGCAGGCCGCTATTGTGGCAGCAGTACAGGCGTCCGTCCTGCGTCAGGCGGAAGTCCCAGACCTGCCCCTGCGTACCCTCTAACAGGCGCAACGAAGAGAACATATTCAGGTCGGCCACCTTGTCGGCAGACGTGTAAAAGACGCCTTGGTTGGTGCCCACCAGCAGGTAGCCGTGCCATTGGACGGCGGCATAGACGCTGCTGGGATTGCGGTCGGCGGTGACGTAGTAACTCAGGCTGGGCGTATAACGCATATAGGACAAGCCGCGGTCCAAAGCTGCCCAGACATTGTGGCGCTTGTCTTCGTAGAGGGAGAGGATCGTGTTGTTCTGCAAGAGATTGTCCGTACTGAAATGGTTCAACAGGCGGCCATGTACGTCCACCTCGTAAATGCCGTCCAGCAGCGTGCCCAGGTAGTAAGAACCACAGCAGGAAGCATAGATACCGCAGTTCAACTCCTTGCCGCGCAGCTGGGCAAAGAGGCCGTCGTTCCATGTAATGAAACGATCCGTCCCGTCATAGAGGTAAAGCTCGCCGCCCGCAGTGCCCACCAGGTAACGGTCGTCGCCATAGGGTAACATCACGCGCACCAGCGAACCGTTGAGGAATTCGGTGCCTTCCACACGGGTCAGCCGACCGTCCTTCAGGCGATAGAGGGGACCATACATCTGCTGCACCCACCATTCATCGCGTACTTGGTGGAGAAAGAGCAAGCCGCCGGGCAAATCGACTACCCGAAGACTGGTCCCATCATAGATATAGATATGACTGAACGACTGGAAATAGACGTATTCCTTGTCGATACCGACGCGCCAGAAACTCTCGTTATCAGTACGCCCGCCGGGCAGCAGTTCGAGAAAAGAGGTATAGGCGAGCCGCCCCGTGTGGTCGCGGCTCCAACAACCCAGTTCGGCATCACCACCGGTGTAAATCACGTCGTGCGAACGGACGGCCAAGGCCCGCACCAGCGGATTGCCGGGACAGGCGTACAGGTGCCAGTCCATACCGTCGGACTCCAGCAGACCGGCATCGTTGGCAAAGTACATGACGCCTTTCTCGTCCTGTCCCACAGCCCAGTTCTTGCTGGCCGCCCCGTATTGGGCACGGGTATAATTAATGACATGAGGCTTCTGCTGCTGCGCCAAGATAGTAGAAAATACGGCAGACAGGAAAACACACAAGAGAGTCAACAACAAGTTGCGCTGCAGGACGGTCATGGTAGTGTAAAGGAGATTGTGTGCGGGTGACAGGACTCGAACCTGCACGCCTTGCGGCACCAGATCCTAAGTCTGGCGCGGCTGCCAATTACGCCACACCCGCAACAAATTAGTGTGAACGGGTGCAAAGATAGGGAGTTTTTTCTGTTTCGCAAACTATCATGGGCGAAAAGTATGCACCACGGTCAACTGGCAGAGCCATTCAGCCATGCTCTCGCCTCCTCGATGATGGTGTCCAGGCCTTGCGCCTTGTCCTCGTCGGTCATGTCCACGTGGATGTCCGGGTCGATTCCGTCCTCGATGTGTTGCCCGTCAACATCAAGCGTGGGACTGGCTGAGAAGCGCACTCCCCAACCATTGGGCAGCTCGGAAGAGAAGGGCATTCCCCCGCCGCCGCCCGTGCGGTCGCCCATAAGTGTGACTTGGGGGAAGCAGCGCATGGCGTTGACAAAGTCGTTGGTCGCGCTGTACGAGTGGCGGTTGGTCAGCACGACAACAGGCTTCTGCCAGCGTACACCATCCGAGGGGTCGATGTAGATGGGTTCAGGGTCGGAGAAGTCGGAGTGACCCGGCCCGGTCTTGTGCTGGATGTAGCCGGTCAGGACGCGTTCGTTGGTGAATCGGGCGGCAAGCTGGGACGAAGTGGTCAAGTTGCCTCCACCGTTGTTGCGGACGTCGATGATGAGTCCGTTGCACATGCCGAGGTAGAGCAACATCTCGTCCAGGTTGCCGTCACCGATGGCGGCGGAGAAGTCGGGGTAGGAGACGTAGCCGATATTGTCCGTGAAAATCGTGTACTTGGCACCGCCGCCGATGCGATAGTCTCTCCCGAGGTACTGCTCGATGAGCTCTTCGCTGTAGTTACGCGGATAGTCCAGGTACCAGTCCCAGTAACGGGCGGTGTTCCAGGCGGAGTAGAGGTTGACATGCCCGTCCTTCAGCTCGGCCAGCATATTGCCCAGAACTTCAAAGAGGGCATCGTCACCCATGTCGTCACTGATTTGGGGAGAATAGACGTTGTAGATGGAGTCCCAGTCGATGCCTTTGTAGTCCAGGTAGCAATAGTGCTCATCAATGAGCTTCCAGAGGGCCTCGAAATTGCCCGCAGGACTGTTGTCGTATTCATCTTCGCGGATGCAGCCGCCCAAGACGAAGGGCAGCACACATATTATAATATATATAGAGGAAAGCAATCGTTTCATACAGCGTCAGCGATTAGGAGGGAGAAGAGAGAATTGTTTGACAAAACCGACCATGAAGATGTGCCCGTAGGCGTGCGTCTCTATGTGGTTGAGCTTGGATTGCTGGACATCCCACAGGTAGGTGAAGCGCATCTTGAGGCGCCCGACCGGGAAGTCGAGCGACAGCCGGTGCCGCCACGACGGGCGATTGTGCAAGGATGTAAACTTCACCACGCCCCCGGCATTGCCCAGCGAAAAGATTTCGTAGTAGGACTGCCCGTAATGGGGAGAGAACATCGCGCCCAGGAGGGGCACATCCAGCTGGTAGCGCAAGCGCAGGGGGACGCGGCGCAAGCGGAAGTCCCACACGGCGGCCACAGACGCATCCACGGCCACGGCGGCGCGGGCGTTGGCGGGATTGTTGCCGTTGCGGAAGTTCCAGAGGAAGCCGCCG
>JAHLFO010000076.1 GCA_018883785.1 Candidatus Bacteroides intestinipullorum | reverse complement strand
GGGTCACCACCGTTGGACGTGATGGTCACGCCCGGCAGCTGGCCCTGCAACATCCCCTCCGTGGAGGTCACGGGGCGGATGGCCAGTTCATCGGTATTGTCCACGATGCCGACGGAGGCAGACAAGTCCTGTTTGCGGGTCTGTGCGCCATAACCCAAGACTACCACTTCTTCCAGCATCTCGGTATCTTCGTGCAGGATGATGTTCAACTGTTTCTCGCTGACGGGGACTTCCTGCGTGGTGAAGCCCACATAGCTGATGACCAAAATGTCACTCTTGTTGGCAGAGATGGTAAACTTGCCGTCAACATCGGTGATGACACCCGTTGTGGACCCTTTCACCATCACATTGCCGCCGATGATGGGCAGGCCGGTCTGGTCCTTAACTACTCCTGTAACGGAAATCTTCTGGGCGAATGCCCCAACCGATACGAACAATCCCAACAAAAGGATAAGGAATGTTCGACAGAATCTTAGATTTAATCGTTCCATTCTTGATAATTTAAAGTTAATAACACTTCTTACTTAAATTTGTGCACAAAGGTTCAAAAATTTATATTACAGCGATGTTACAAACGAATAACCATTACGTTACATGTGTTACATCGCGTGTTTTTCCTGTTTATTGTAAGTCCTTTTATATTTGTCGATTGTATAATGTTTCACATCTCGATATCAGTTTCCCAGCAGGGAGGAAGCCCCGAGCAGATTGGCTTCCTTCAAGGTGGAGACTACGATTTTTGTCTGGTTCAGGATGCGTTTGTAGGGGAAGTCCTGTAAGGCGTTTTGTATGCTTTTCTGGAATAGCGGGAAGGCCGATGAAATGCCGCCTCCAAAGATGATAAGCTGCGGGGCGTATGTAAACATGATTGCTTTGATGAACTGCCCTATATGTCCTCCGAATTCATCCCAGATGCTTTGGGCTTCCGCGTCTCCCCGGCGGGCTCTTTCCGCCAAGTCTGACGCGTTGATTCCTTTCTTCTTGAAGAAAAAACTGCTACAATAATGTTCAAAATCCGTATCCCGGTAGGGCAGGGTGCCTATCTCGCCGGCCCCGCGGTATAAGCCTCCGTAGAGCTTCCGGTCGATGATGATGCCCGAGCCTATGCCGGTGCCGATGGTGACACCTACCATGTCGGTGTAATTGCGTCCGGCGCCGAACCGGCTTTCGCCCAGCGCGAAGCAGTTGCAGTCGTTCTCCACGGCGACGGGCACGTGGAACCTCTCTTCCAAAAGGGCCTTCAGGGGTACTTCCTTCCATGAGGCTATGTTGGTGGCGTCATAGACGATGCCGGCCTGGGCGTCTACGATGGTGGGCACGCCGATGCCGATGCCGCTCACCCGTTTGTCAATCAGGCCCTCTATCAGGCGGGCAAGCTGGTCGACTACCACCGACGCTTCTTCTTGTGCCGGGCAGGGGATGGAGCGGTGGTCTGTGCATTGTCCGTCCGCCACCCGGGCGATGCGGATGTTTGTGCCTCCGAGGTCTATGGCCAGTTTCATGTGGTTCATATCATGGTAAGTGTTATAGGGTTTAACGAAAGTTGCCGTCTATCAGGAGCGAGACCAACTGGCGCCCGCCTTCCTGCGCGATGAAGTCGATGAAGACGATGCCGCGCTTGCTTCCTCCTTGCCGGGCCAGCCAGTCGGCCAACGCCGGGTTGACCTGGTCTGCAAAAGCCTTGGGCGTGCCGTCGGGCAATCCGGTGGCGCTGGCGAACGAGATGCCCCAGCGTCGGGAGGCTTCGGGCTCGGCAGCCAGGGCTGCAAGGTTGCGGGTGCAGGCCGCTATCTTTTCGGCGGACTCTTGGTCCGACGTGTATTGGTATTCGTCTTGCAACAAGGCGTGGCCTTCCCGGCCGTCTTTGCCGCGCAGGGTCAGGACGCAAGTGGCGTCGTCCGCCCAGCCGGAGCAGGCGGCACCCGGATAGCGGTCCGTAGCGACGTCGCGGTGCAGGAAGAGTATCTTGCCCCGGCAATCGCCCAGCGTCAAGGCCGGATGGAAGTCTTCTACGAAGTAAGCGCGGTTCGCCTCCAGCTCCAGCGAGGCGGCCAGCCGTGCGGCGTAGGCTTCGGGGGCTCCGCCTTCCCGTTTCAACGAGACCACCAGCACCTCCGTCGGGTGTTCCTGCAAGAAGCGGATGAAGGCGGGCAGCACGTCGGTCTCCCAATAGATTTGCTGGAAGGCGGTGCTGTGGAATACGCCCAACCGTCCGTCCTTCGCCTGTAGGCGGATGTCGAAGGCGCGGATGCCTTGTTGCAATTGGGCGGGGATGTCCGTGTCCTGCGTCTGGAGGGCGGGTCCGCCCAGGCGGGCGCCGCTGTCGTGCGTGCCCGGCAGGGATAGTTTGCACATCGCGAAGGCGTCGGGCAATGCCCCCATCCAGTCCGTCCGTTCCGGGGCGGGCGTCGGGCGGGCGCCTTCTTCTTGCGCCCGGGCAGTCGTGGCCACCCAGCAGAAAGCCAGCAGGACGACCAGTGTCCACGATGTATGCAGCGGTTTCATATCTTCCGTTTTTTTAAGGTTTATTTTTCTGGAAGCAAAAGTAGGCGACTCCCGGACAACAGAATCCGTAAAATGCGCAAATAATTCCTCATTTAGCGCAAATGTCCGTTGCGACGTGGCGGTTTGTGCCCCCTTTGCCGGCGGTTCGTGCGGGGAGGGACGCTGTTTGTCCATACAATCAATGGCATTGGTTCCCACAATCAATGGCATTGATTCCCCCTAATCAATGGCATTGATTCCTACCAATCAATGGCATTGATTCTATCCTCAGGTTGCGGGCGTTATCGGCAGGGTCGGCGTTTCATCCGCCCATGTCCCGGGGCGTCCGTGGGCCGGCCGGGCGTAAATCTTGTGAAGATTGCCCCAAAAAACTTCGTCAAGGGGCGCGCGTTTCGTTTTTTATGCCTACTTTTGGGCGTGTAAAAGCTAATCACATTTATGACATCACTCGACAACACTATCCCGACACGGCCGTTGCCCCAACTGAAGGAACGGCCCCTGCCCGATGCCTGCCGCCCCGAGGCGCAGGCTTTGCTGCAAGAAATATATGGTTATGCGGGCTTCCGCGAGCTGGAGGTCTACGACGACCTCTTCCGGGGGAAGGATACCATCCGCATTTCCCAAGGCCAATTGATAGAACACGTCCTGCGCGAGGCGGAGAAGGCCCGCGAAGGCGAGGCGGACGTGGACAACGTCTTGCTGACGGCGCCCACCGGGGCGGGCAAGTCCCTGCTGTTCCAGCTGCCTGCTA
>JAHLFO010000007.1 GCA_018883785.1 Candidatus Bacteroides intestinipullorum | reverse complement strand
CAACGGCGACCGCATAGGGTTCGACGCGCCGGTGTACGTGGACTTCCTCTCCAACGCCCGATGGACGAACGTAACCTTCGTGGGCCGTTACCGCGCTTGCTTCGTGCTGGTGGAAGAGCAATTCTTCATGGAATCTACCCAGCAGATACGCAGCAAGATAAGCGAAGGCATAATGCGGTTCGTCCAGTCGCCCTTCACCCCGATGAATGAATCTGAAAACAAGCGCCTGCAACGGTTGGAGGAAGCCATGATGGCCACCCTGCGCGACGAACGGAGCGTGTTTCTCCGCGAACTACTCCAGACCATGACCTGCGCCTGGCAGTACGAACTGTGGAACATCTTCTTCCGCCGCCTGCAAACCTCGCGCACAGAGCTCAATCCCCATTGGGGAGACACAGCCGCGCAATTCTTCTACCTGGCCCACACGCATTGCCGCGAGCAACACGAAGTGGGGTGGTACGCCCGGCAGGTGGGGCTTTCGCCCGACGCGCTGTCCGCCGCCTTGAAGCGTTTCTGCGGCAAGACGGCAGGCGCCATCCTGACGGAACTGCTGACGGAGGAGGCCAAAGTCTGACTGCGCAACCCGTCACTGTCCGTGCAGGAGGTGGCCGAGATGCTGCACTTTGCCGACCAGTCGGCCTTCGGGAAGTTCTTCAAGCGGCAGTGCGGCGTGTCGCCCATGCAATACAAAAAGGAGACAGAGCAGCCCGGATAAAGTTTTTTTGCCGGTTAAAGCCAAAAAAAAACAGACTTTTGCTTGTTTTTCACAGAAAAGCATTACTTTTGCCGCGTAATCAAAACGAGAATACAAAGCACAGAGAACTTATGAAGTCATTTAACTACGCATATTACTTCTTCTTTTACTTTTACTTTAGCCACAAAGTAGAGCGGGAGTTTGTATGTGTCAAGTGACAGTGACGCTTAAGAACCAAGGACAATGAATTAAGCAACGATATGAATCCCGCTCCCCTACCGAGGAAGCGGGATTTTTTGTTAGTACAAAGTTATATGAAACGAATAGCCATCCAAGGAACCCTGGGTTCCTACCACGACATCGCGGCACACCGCTACTTCGAGGGCGAGGACATCGAACTCATCTGCTGCGCCACCTTCGAAGAGGTATTCAACGCCATCCGGCAGGACAGCCATACCATCGGGATGCTGGCCATAGAGAACACCATCGCGGGCAGCCTGCTGCACAACTACGAACTGCTGCGCCAGAGCGGCACGCAGGTGGTGGGCGAATACAAGCTGCGCATCAGCCACAGCTTCGTCTGCCTGCCCGAAGACGACTGGGACAGCATCCAGGAAGTACACTCACACCCCATCGCCCTGATGCAGTGCCGCGACTTCCTGAGCCGCCACCCGCACATCAAGGTCGTCGAAGGCGAGGACACCGCCCTCAGCGCAGAGATTATCCACCGCGACAGCCTCTACGGGCACGCTGCCATCTGCTCGAAGTACGCCGCCGAGCTCTACGGCATGAAGGTGCTGGAAGAGGGCATCGAGACCAACAAGCACAACTTCACGCGCTTCCTCGTCGTGGCGGACCCCTGGCAGGTGGACGACCTGAACCGCCAACGCACCCGCGAACCCAACAAGGCCAGCATGGTCTTCACCCTGCCGCACCAGGAGGGGAGCCTGTCGCAAGTGCTCAGCATACTGTCGTTCTACCGCATCAACCTCACCAAGATACAGTCGCTGCCCATCATCGGCCGCGAGTGGGAATACGAATTCTACGTGGACGTCATGTTCGACCAGATGCTGCGCTACAAGCAGGCCATCGCGGCCATCAGTCCACTGACCAAGCAACTTAAAATTTTAGGAGAATACGAAGATGGAAAAGCAAGCATCCAGTAAAGCTACGAGTGACGAGCTACGAGCTACGAGTTACAGGCCCGCCGACCGCCTGGCAGGCGTGAGCGAATACTACTTCTCGCGCAAGCTGAAGGAGGTGGCCGAGATGAACGCCAAGGGGCTGGACGTCATCAGCCTGGGCATCGGCAGCCCGGACATGCCGCCTTCGGAAGAGACGATACGCACCCTGTGCCAAGCCGCCAACAACCCCGACGGCCACGGCTACATGCCCTACGTGGGCATACCCGAACTGCGGCAGGCCTTTGCCGACTGGTACCGCCGCTGGTACGGCGTCAGCCTGGACCCGAAGACGGAAATCCAGCCGCTCATCGGCTCGAAGGAAGGCATCCTGCACGTCACGCTGGCCTTCGTCAACCCTGGCGACCAGGTGCTGGTGCCCAACCCGGGCTACCCCACGTACACCTCGCTCAGCCGACTGCTGGGCGCGGACGTCGTCCCCTACGACCTGAAGGAAGAGGACGGCTGGATGCCCGACTGGGACGGGCTGGAGGCGATGGACACGAGCCGCGTCCGCCTGATGTGGACCAACTATCCCAACATGCCCACCGGCGCGCCCGCCACGCCGGAGCTGTACGAACGGCTGGTGGACTTCGCCCGGAGGCGGGGCATCGTCATCGTCAACGACAACCCGTACAGCTTCATCCTCAACGACCACCCGTTGAGCATCCTCGCGGTGCCCGGCGCCAAGGACTGCTGCATCGAGTTCAACTCCATGAGCAAGAGCCACAACATGCCCGGCTGGCGCATCGGGATGCTGGCCTCGAACGCGCAGTTCGTCCAATGGGTCCTGAAGGTGAAGAGCAACATCGACAGCGGCATGTTCCGCGCCATGCAGCTGGCCGCCGCCACAGCCCTGGAGGCGGACGCCACGTGGTACGAGGGCAACAACGCCAACTACCGCCGCCGCCGCGCCCTGGCCG